>JAFGIQ010000136.1 GCA_016929575.1 candidate division FCPU426 bacterium | reverse complement strand
GTGTTTGCCCTTGACCGGGGCCTCCGGCAGCTCAAAAAGCCTTCCTTGCTCAACTGCCGGCGCCGCCGGGGCCCTGTGCGCCGGTTTGTGCGCTCCCTCCGCTGCTTCCGGTTTAGCACGCGGTGCAGGCGCTTCGTCTACTGCCGCTGTTTTGGCAGCAACGGCTGCTGGTGCTTCATGGTCCGCAGGTGCCGCTGCTCCTGGCTTGCTTTTGCTTCTGATGCGATGGGAACCCTCCCGCTGACGGCTCCAGAGCCAAAATGCCACCACTCCTGCCAATAGCAGCAGCCCCAGCGCCAGCATCATGCCACTGCCTTGCTTGCCCGTGGAAACATCCTGCTGCTGCCCGGCGGCAGACGGTGCCGGTTTTTCTGCACCCACGGCTGAGGTCTCAGATGACAGGGGCAAGCCGGCGCCGCCGGTTGCGCGCCCGCCGTCGGCATCATCTGCTGAAGATATAGGCATTTCTTGCATTTGCGTGTCCCCGGGCGGTTCTTCCATCCTTTTTATCTCGGATTTTTTCACAGGTTCATCGGCGAGGCGGGACTCGGCTTCAACCATGGGAGACGGTCCCCGGTCTTTTTCGGCTTCAGCAGGCACAGATTTCTCGCTGTACCTGGTTCCGGCAGCCCTGCCTTCCCAGCCAGCGGGTTTCTGCCGGTCTGCTGCGGTTTCCTTTTTGCCGACGGCAGCCGGCATCGTCTTTTTCCGGGCAGTCTGGCCTGTCCTAGTTACAGGCTTCTTGGTAAGCGCAGGCGTCGGCAGCGCCTGAGAGGCAGGCATGGCCCCGGCAACAGGCGTGGGCATGACATCAGCCACTGGAGTGGGGGCAACCGCCGTCTGTTCTTGTATAGTCTTTTTCGGGGTAGCGCAGGAAATCGCCCAAATCAAGGCACAGCCGATCATTATTCGCACGCCGGTCCATTTCATGTCATCACTCCCTTTCATGCGTTTTTTTACCTGATGTCTGCCTTCGTCTGCTTGGGTGTTGCCCCGTGTGCTAGCCTATATCATATTCCTTCATCTTGTTATACAGGGTTTTGTAGTCAATTTCCAGCTTTTTGGCGGCATTGGTCCTATTCCAATGGCAGGCTTCAAGGGTCTCCTTAATAACACGGCATTCCAGTTTGGCCATCTCGTATTTGACAATATCCTTCAGCGAGGTGCCGGTGGCGGATGGTTTCTCCGTGCTTCCCTTCAGCTCCGCCGCGGGTTCCGGTTGGGCCACCTGTTGTTCCGGCAGGTGCTGGATCTCGATGATGTCGTCCGCCAGGACAACTGCGCGTTTGATGATATTTTTCATCTCACGCACGTTTCCAGGCCACTGGTAATGCAAAAACACATGCAGTACTTCCGGCGAAACATCACGAATGGTTTTTTCAAATTTGCGGTTGAACATGTCGAGGAGGTGCTTGACCAAAAGCGGTATGTCTTCCCGACGTTCCCGCAACGGTGGAATCCGCAGCACAAATTCATTCAGGCGATAGTACAAATCCTCGCGGAAAGTCCCTTCGCGTATCGCGCGTTCCAAATTGACGTTGGTGGCGGTGATAATGGTGGCGGCAAAGGGCAATTCCTCTTTGCCGCCCAGCCGCCTGAATTTCCGTTCCTGCAATACCCGCAGGAGTTTAACCTGCACGTTGACATTCAAGTTGCCGATCTCGTCCATAAAAAGCGTGCCGTTGGCGGCCTGTTCAAAGCGGCCGATTTTCCGCCCGCTGGCGCCGGTAAACGCCCCGCGCTCATATCCAAACAATTCACTCTCCACCAAGGTCTCGGGTAAAGTGGCGCAATCCACGGAAACAAAGGGCGCCGTGGCCCGGCGGCTTGAGGCATGCAGCGCCCGCGCAGCCAACTCTTTGCCGGTGCCGGATTCCCCGCGAATCATGACCGTAATATCATGACGGCTCACCTGCTCTATGGCTTTCAGCAGTTCCTGCATTTTGGGTGATTCCCCCAGCAGGTGATCCGTGCTTTGCTGAATCTGAATCTGGCTGCGCAGGCTTTGCACTTCCTGCTGCAGCTGGATGGACTTCATGGCGTTGCTTACGGTTATCAGCAGCTCGTCCAAGTTCACCGGTTTGGAGAGAAAGTCGTAGGCGCCCAATTTCATGCACTTGACGGCGACATCCACATCGCCGAGCGCTGACAGCATGATGGCTTGCGAATCCGGATAAAGATTGCGGATCTCCTGCAGCACCTGAATGCCATCCAGGGGTTGCATGCGGATATCCAACAGATAAAGATCAAAGTGGTTTTGCCTGCTTAAGTCAATTGCCCGGGAACCGTCATTGGCTATCTGGGTATTATACCCGGCCGCGCCCAAGGCACGCGAAATAACCATACAGTGCTCAGGTTCATCGTCTACGATGAGGACTTTCTGTTCCTGGGTCACAGTAAGACCAAGCCCCCTTACGAGTGGTCCTTCCGTATATGCAAAATGCCGCCCTGGCCGGGCAGGGAAATTTTTCTGCGCTTACCGGCAGTGCGCGTGAGATTGCAATTGGAGGCGGCACTCGGAATCGAACCGAGGATAAGGGTTTTGCAGACCCTGGCCTTACCACTTGGCAATGCCGCCCGATACGAAGCTGCCGGCCAAAAATAAGGCCGGCAGTGAATGGTCTGGAGCGGGAAATGGGGCTCGAACCCACGACATCTACCTTGGCAAGGTAGCGCTCTACCACTGAGCTATTCCCGCCTTTTCATGAGCAGTGCGATATTGTAATCATTAGCCCGGCACTTGTCAATATCATCTTACGCCGACGGTTTTAAGCCCAAATCGCTGCCCACGCCGTCGACAATATCCTCGTCCACTGTATCCTTCTTGATCAAGTATCCTTCCAAGAGGCAGTTGTCGCAGACGGTGTTTATCAGGCGCGGGATGCCTTTGGAATAATGAAATATTTTTTTATAGGCACCGCCGGTGAAAAGATCCCGCTGGCAACCGGCGATCGCCACCCGGTGTTTAATATACTCGGCCACATCGGATTCCTGCAGGCTTTGCAGGGTGAATTTCAAAGCGATTCTCTGCTGCAAGGGAGGATCCAAGGCGATGTTTTGTTCGAGTTCGGGCAGGCCGATCAAATTGATCGACAGCAGTTTGTGGCCAGGGGCTTCGAGGTTCAACAGGCCCCGGAACTCCTCGAATATCTCGCGCGTCAACAACATGTTGGCTTCGTCGATAATGACGACGGCCTTGCGTTCCTGGTCATAGAGTTCCATCAGCCGCTCATAGAGTTGCGGCAGAATGACGGCCTTTTTGTCGCCCGGATCCTTGACTCCCAACTGGGCCGCTATTTTTTTCAACAGCCATTCCGCCGTGATTTCCGAATGTACGATAACCATCAAGGCCGGTTCATACCGGTTGTCCTTTTCCAAAGTCTCCAACAGCTTCCGGGCCAGAAGGGTTTTACCGCACCCGATCTCCCCCACCATGACCGACAAACCCTTCATGGTGTCGATCGCATGCATCAGCCGCACCAGCGCCTCGGAATGCTGCCGGCTGTCGTAAAAAAAACGCGATTCCGGAGCGTTGGAAAAGGGTTGTTCTTTCAGTTTGAAAAATGCTTCATAACTCAAAATAGGTCCCTCCCTGCTTTACACATACGATACGCGTCCGCGATGACCCTTGGCCGGCGGTTCCTGCTTATCGTCTCCTTTGTGCGACGCGTCTTTGCCGGCTTCCTGGTCCGGCGCAGCCTGTGTTTTATCCGGGCTTTTTTGATGATCTGCCGACCCGGGGTCTTGGCCCGGAGTTTTTGCCGCTTTTGCCTGCTCAACCGTCTTGGTCGTTTCCTTCCGCAGCTTCTCCTGTTCCGCCATTTTTTTCTCGAGCTCCTGCTTTTTCACCTGCGCTTCCATGTTGCCCGGCTCTATCTCCAGGATTTTCTGATATATTTTCAGCGCCTCGTTCAGCAATCCCTGCTTGGTGTATATCTCCGCCACCGTGACGGTCATAAATTCGTCCTGATTTTCCCCGGCAATTTCGTCACCGCGGGCATTGCCGATATTCTGCATCATTTCGTCTTCTTGGCGCGCTGCTTTGGTCGGGACGGATTCTGCAGCCACATTGCGCTGGACGCGTACCTGCGCCTCCCGCAGGGCGCGCTCACGCGCCTCCTTTTGCACACGTTGGTGTTCTTTTTCATCCACCTTGCTCATCTGCGGTGTTGGCACATTTTTCCGCGCCACGGCTGTTTCCGGATTAATGCCGGCAAACATGGCATACACCCTGGTCAGGGCATTTTTCACTTTTTCATTGTTGGGGTCGGTTTTTAAAATCTTTTGGTATATGTCAATGGCTTCATCCAAGGATCCCTGTTGCACGTAAGTATCCGCCATGTTTAACATGACCTGTGTTTCATTCGCCGTCGGGACCGCCGCCGGCACAGCTTTGGGAGCCTGGGCAGGCGTCGGTTTTGCCGGCGCCGCAGGTTTTTCCGCCTCCTTTGGTTTTGGTGCCGGTCCGGCCCCGGTCAGTTCCCTGGCTTTTGCACGCACCCCCGCCGCTTCCTTGGTTTTTCCCTGGGCGTCAAAAAGATCGCCCAAGGCGACACAGGCTTCCGCGGCCTGTTCAATCAGTCCGGCGTTGTAAGAAGCATCCGCCAGTTTTAAAAACAATTCCTGATTGTTGGCGTCCAACCTGGTCGCCGCATAGGCGTTAACGGCCGCCCGTTCCCATTCCTCATTGGCGGCAAAAGCGTCCATGGCATGGATATAATTTCCCAGCGCCGACTGGACATTGTTTTGCTTCTGGTTAATGCGGCCCATTTTTTCATAGGCATCCGGATTTTTGGCGTCTTTTTTCACCAAACGTTCATACAGCTTGTACGCTTCATCCAGCTGACCGGCGTCAACGAGGACCCTGGCCAACTGCCGCAAGCCGGCGGTATGATTGACTTTAAACTTAAGCAGCGTTTCAAATTCCTGTTGCGCGGCCGCCCTATCCTGATTCAGTAAAAAAACCAAGCCCAGATAATAATGCGCCTCTATACTTTTAAGTTGTATGGCCTTCTGGGCGAATTGCTGGCCGCGTTCGACATTTCCTTGGCGGATGAATGCGCCGGCGGCATAGAGGTATTCTTTTTTGGCATCCGAATCCGACCCTTCTTTGGCATATATCTCGCCCAGTGCGATACGGGCCGGCAGACAATTGGGATCCATCTGGATAATACGCTGGAAAACAGCACCTGCTTTTTTAAACATACGATTGTTGTACAACGCATTGCCGATGACCAAATACTGTTCAGCCGCTTCGTTCCGACGATGGTTTTGGGCCAGCAGATCGCCGAGTTTTTGATAATTCTCAAAGTTCTTGGGATCGGACGCGATAAGGGCTTTTAATTTTTCTACGCTTTGTTTTAAACCCGGGTCCTGTTGCTTGGATTTTTCAGCTTCTGACAAGGCAGGAAGAACTGTATCCACGCTGTCAGGGTCAAGCCTGGACATTTTATTTTTTACTACTTCCACCCGCTGTTCTGATCCTTGTTGCCGGTATAGCGCATGGATGCTTTCTTGATACGCACGCAAAGCCTGTTGAAACCGGTACTGGTCTGCATAAATATCGCCGATAAGAATGGCAATGCTGACCTCTTCAGGGGCTTTTTCCTTAATGCGGAGGTATTGCTCCAGCGCGCCGTCTAATTGGCCTTCGCGCAGGAGTAGAAATGCTTCCTTCGCTAGGGTTTTGCTATCCATATAATATTTGCCCCCATTTGGAGTTCACTGGTAAAACCGGGGTATGATTCAAGGTAAAGTAAACTCAAGCTATACTAAAACATTTTATCGTAGCACTTTTATTTATACAATGTCAAGGCAAAAACCCGGGGCCATAATTCTTGACAAATAACTTGCATTCTTTGTTCTCAAAAATATTTCTTGTTTCATCAGCCAAGAGAATCCTCTTGAGACTTCTGAAAAACCCACCGAATCACGGCAAAGGCCAGCTTAGGGAAACTCTGATGTATTCTCAATATACCAGGGAATCCCCGTTCTGGACCTGTTTTTCAATAATGCTATTCCTCTCAGGTCACGAAGTGAGACCGGGCATGCGCCCAGCATGCGCTGGGCAGGCCCGGCGTACTTGTCCGGCGAATGCC
>JAFGIQ010000135.1 GCA_016929575.1 candidate division FCPU426 bacterium | reverse complement strand
TACGTGAAATTGCAAAATGACATCAATGACGGCAGCATCACCATCAACCTCATGACCGCCGCCGAACCCTATGATGCCCATAAAATTATCGCGGCCGTGGATAAAAAAGGCGTCTATTCCGCCAAGATCGCTGAAAAAACACCCTGGACCGGAAAACACAGTTTTTGGGTGGAAGTGTGGCTGGGGGGAGAGAATGAACCAGTGGCGAAAATTTCGGGCATCAAGATCACGGACGGCAAAAAAACGGTTAATACCAAAGTCATTAAGACCCGAAAAATAATCAAAAAAGCAAAATAGCCGGAGCGCGTTTTGCTTTTTTTATGCCTTTGACAAAGACGGCTGTTTGGCTGTGCTGATGTAAGGCGCAAGCGGAATAACTACACCTACGGTTGTTATTTGGTTTTGGTTGTCCAGGCCCTAATAACACTCATTCATGCACTTTTCCCGGCGATGAATACCCCCCATGATAAACGGTATGGAATGACAGGGAAGATATGTCTTAAAAGGCGGGGGCGTAAGGATCAAAGCCGGAAAACAAGCAGAAGGGATGTCTGTATGCAGGCAAAAAAGATATTTCTCCTTATTGTTTTAATTGCGCTGCTGGGCCTGTCCTTGTGGTTTTCGCTGAGCCTCTCCGCGGCCAAAGACAAGGACAAAGAGAGCAGCGAAGCAGACAAGCTCGGAGTGGTGTACCAGGACTCTTTTTTGCAATGGCGGGACGATGCCACGGATCCCGGATTCAACACCACGGTTGAGAAAAAGGGCGGCAACCTGGTGGTGGCAACCGCCAGGACCGATTATGGCAAAGCCATGTCCCAATACAATCCCATCTCCATGAAGATCACGGACAACACCCAGCTGGTGGTTAAAGTCGGCCAGGTGGCCAAACAGGCGGATGTTTCCTTCCGCATCCAAAAAGCATACGAACCCTTTGAAACCGTTGAATTGTTCCGGCTGCAAAACGGCAAGGCGGGGGAGTTTAAGGTGAATCTGATGGAGGCGACCGGCTGGAAAAACGAGACGGATATGTGGTTTGAAATCTGGCTGGCCGGCAAAAACAGCAAGCTGGTGATTGAGGACATTCATTTTTGGGACGAGGCCTTTTACCAGGAGCAGGTGAAGCAAAAGGCCATGAAGGATTTTACCCGGAAGAAGTTCAAGGCCCTGCCGAAGGGCAATATTTTTTATGAGGATTTCCGCAAGGGGATCAACGGCTGGCGGACCGAGGCCAGTGACATGGGCTTTGGCAGCGAGTTGGATTTTGCCGGAAAATACCCGCGCCTGCGCATGGTTCCCGGCAAAAGGTATTGCAAGCTGATGTCTCCGGCCGATGCCATCAAAACGGAGATAACGTCGAACACCCAGCTGGAGGTCGCCTTGGGCGACATGGGCACGAGCAAGATGAAAGTGGAATTGATGATCTCCCGCGATCCTTATACGGCGTATACGCTTATTCCGGATATCACCAAAGACGGCATTTATGTAATGAATATTTCCGAAAAAACCGAATGGGAAGGGCCGCAGGAGTTTTGGATACAGATATGGCTGGGTTCGGAACAGGATCCCGAAACTGAAAAAGGCGCGGAAATAAAGCATATCCGCGTCTTTGACGCGCAAAAAAGCGACACTCCAAAAACATGAAGGAAAAGGAGCCTATGAAAAAGAGAAATTTCCTGCTTTCATTTTTGGCTGGTTTGCTGGTGCTCAATGCCGTGCCCGCCCTGGCACTGGAAAAATTCAAACAGGCCGAATTCAGGGGCTGGCGGGACGAGGCTTCCAACCCCGGATTTCACGCCTTGATGGAAGGAAAAAAAGATTTCGGCCAGATCAAGGTGCCCATGGATTTTGAATACGGCAAAGTCATGACCGCCGAAGCCGGCATCAGCATGGAATTCAGCCCGGGCCTGGTCCTGCACATCAAGGTGGACGAGCTTACGCGCGACACCACCCTGGAAGTGGAAGTGATGGAGTCCAATCCTCCTTATACCGGCATTAAAGTCATCAAGGAAATATCCGATCCCGGGGAGTACAGCGTCAATCTGCATGAAGCCACGGGCTGGGACGGGGAGCGCAGTTTCTGGGTGGCCATCTGGCTTTTTGGAACCGGAGCCGAGGCCAAAGTGTCTAATTTGCAGATCGGGGAGGGAATCAAGATCGTCAACAAAGCCACGCCCGGCGCGGGCAGACGGGTGCGGGAGGAAAAAAAGATCTTCGGCAAGGGCTTGAAGGAATCCAAGGACGATTTCCGCCCGGACAAGGAGAAAAATTACGCCTATTTTGAGGATTGGTCCAAGGGCTTGAACGGCTGGCAGGATGACACCATTAAAAAGGGTTTAGACAGCATCGCCGACATCCAGGGAAAAGGGAAAATGGTCCTCAAGGTCAAGAAAAAGGTAGCCTATGGTCTTTTTGTCTCCCCGCCCAAGCCCTTTGTGGTGAATTTTAACACCTATCCTTTTTTGGAAATGGAAGTCGGGCAGGCTTTGGAGGAGGGCAAGGTGCGCGTCCGCCTGGTGAATTCCCGCAATCCGGATGAATTCCGCGTGATCACCCCCAAGGTGGAACGCGCGGATGTTTATATGGTCAATATTCCGGACCATACAGGCTGGCGGGAGGAAAAGAGTTTTTACCTGGAGATCATGCTGGAAGGGGAAGACGCGGAGCTGGCCTTGAATTCCATCGGGTTTTCCAAAAAAATGGCGACCATGCAGGGGATCATTGTCCAGCAGCAGACCCTTCAGCCCCTGGCCCTGGCTCCCATGAAAACCCTGGATGCCCTCAATTTGTCGGTTTTTTCCGACCAGAGCTACCGCGGTCAATACCTGGACGGCGTGGCCAAGGATTCTGAAAACTGGCGCGATCTCAACCGCTGGGGTGTTCCGCTCCGCGATGTGGGCTATTCCGAGATCAAGCAGCTTTTTTACCTGAATTCCTATCTCCGCCCGGCGGACGGCATTGAGGCCTGGCTCGGCATCGGCTATGACATCACCAACGAGCTCAATGGCGTGGACTGGGAAGAGCCGGGCGGCAGGTACATGGACGCCAGGCTGGATTTCGGACTGCTGCATTACTATGATTTATATGTGGGCAATGTATCGCAGATCGGCAGCGTGTATGATCCGCTGTTTACGGACCTGACCTTCAAGAAGGACTATAAATTCCGCGGGCTCTTGTGGAAGCCCAAAATCGCGGAATGGCAGTTCAAGTTTTTGGGCACGCGCCTTTCCACCTCCAGCAGCAATTACCACAGGGACAATGTTTTCCTGACCGGCGTGCGCGCGATGAAGGGCTTCACTTTCAGCGGCATCGGCTCCGTGCAATTCGGCGTCTCGGCGCTGAACATGTCAAAAACCAACGGCAATCTGGACGAAAATCTTTTCATCGGGCCGGGCGAGCCGCCGGAAGTGTATCAGACCTATGTGCCTTCCATCTATATACGCATCAACAACAACACCAGCACGGTTGACGATTCCACCTACTCCCACCTCTACTACCGCACCACGGACATCAATTATCTGCAGATCAACAACACGGCCGGCCTGCCCATTGTCGCTTCTTTCAGCCCCACGGTGGACGGCGAGATTCCCTATCTCCACACTTCGAGCAACACCTATCAGGATCCCATGACCACTGATCCCAACAACACGGCCGTGGGCATCAATGAGGGCGGGCATATCATCCTGCGGGTCCCCCTGCTTTTAAACCAGGGCCTGGGCACGGGGGGGCGCGTCAATCCCTCGCAGATCCAGAGCATCACCATGAATTGCTACATCAGCAGCTGGTCCATGGCGGACGAGGGGTCGGTGGATTTTCAGATCTCCACCGACGGCGAGACCTGGACCACAATGCAAAGCATTGACATCTTCACCAGCGAATCGCCCCTGGTCAGCGGTTCCTTTGCGCTGCCCGGCAATCAATTGGCGCAGCTGAAAGAGGGGAAATTCAAGGATGAGGGCACCATGGCCCGTTCCATTCTGGGGATCGACCTCAAGGGCCAGCTGTTCGGCGTGAACATCAAGGGCGAGGCCGCGACTTCGATCGCCCACAATCAAACCTATACCGGCGTCAGGACCAACCGCTTTGCCCCTGCTGGCTATGTCACGCTTTCCCAGGGGGTGGAAGGCGCCCTGCTCAAAGCCACCTATTTCAACATGTCCGCCGATTATTCCACCTCTTTTTCCGGATTTGACCTGGTGGATGACAATGACAACCAGTCCGTCATTAATGACATTGACGCGGAAAAATCAGGCGTGATTTTCGGGGATTATTACAATATCGGCCAGCCGGTGGCGGAATACACGCATGACCTGTACATCCCCCGCGATTACCTTTTTGACGAACGCTCGGACCGCAACCACAACGGGCTGATGGACAACCGCGAAAACGACCATGAGCCGGATTATCCGTACCGCCGCAACCAGCGCGGCGTGGAGGCCTCGGTGACCATTCCCCGCCAGGTTTTGTCCGGCTTCTATTTGTCCAATATGGAGATCGGCCTGTATGGGCACCGCGTGGAGCGCCTGACCCAGCCCGGCCGGAATGAGTCCCTGGCCGCCTCTTTGAGCTACCGGAATACGGATCTAGACGACCTGGACTTTACCGTCGGCGTCTACGGCGCCCGCATCCGCGACGACATCTCGGACCAGTATGAACTGTACAATGCCAAGGATGAAGACCCGGCGCTGGATGAGATCGCCATCACCAATGAATACGAAGACAACCTCGTGGTCACGCCCGAATTCAAGCTGCAATACAAGCCGTCCTGGGGATTGCAGGGCACGCTGGTTGACCGTTTCCGCTACAACAAGCAGCTCTTTGCCGAGAGGGAACAATACATCGGCAACATGTGCGCCGTGGACATGCGCTACAAGCACTATCTGGTTGATTCACTGGCCACGGAGCCGGTATATGCGGGCCGCTTCGGCACGCGGCAGGCCAATGCCTCGGCGCCCATTCACAACACCTATTACCTGCCGCAGGAATTCGGATTGCAGGAATACCAGGACGTGTCCATTTTCCACGGCTTTTACCTTAAAAACAGCCTGACCATCATCAATGAGTACCAGCTGGCCATCGACCTGGGCAGGGAGATTTCCTACCTGGCCAAGCACGGGAAACCGGAGGAGATCCGGGACATCCTGGTGGTGGGGATCATGCGCGACCTGCCCCGCGGCAAAGTACGCATCCGGTACGAATTGACGAAAGTCTATTTCCCCTATGCCAATGCCTTGAATTGGGGACAGGGAGCGGTTTGGGCCAAGCTGGAACTGGCCTTCTAGAAGTCGATTTTATTCCTCGGCCAGCACCGGGGGCATAGCGGAGGTGGGGCACATGACAGAGGGAAACTGGAACAGAAGGTGGTTCAAGAGCATGAAGGCAACAGCCCTGGCATTGTGCTGTGCGGCTGTCCTGATGCCGTCACTGGCATCCGCTGCGGTGACTGCCTGGGAGGATGAATTTGACCGCAATGAAAACCCGGTGACTGGCTGGAGTTTGTACCAGGTGAATATGGTGGCCATGGATACAGGATCGGGGTATGGCTATATCACCCTGACCACCAGCAACTGGGGGAATGTGGATTCGGACGACATTACCCTGGATACGGATTCGTACCAGGATTTGGCCATCAATGTCACCGGTTTAAGTACGGGGCTTGGTTTTCGAGTGGCCATTTTACATGGCGGGTCGACAACCACTTTCCTGAATACCTTCCAATATACTCCCGGCGTGTACAATTTCAATTATGTGAGCACCGTGCGGGGTGTTAATCCCGCTTGGACCGGAACCCAGACTTTCAGGGTCCGGATTTTTGTCGAGGGTCCGTTCACGCGGTCCGACACGGCCACGGTGGATTATATCCGCATTACAGGCCCTGGAGTAGGCGGCAGCCCGACTTTTACACCCACACCCACGCCCACTGCGACCGAAGGACCGCCTTCTGCGGTAGGCTGGGAGGATGAATTTGACCGCAATGAAACGCCGCCGACTGGTTGGAGTTTAAACCAGGTGAGTATGGTGGCCATGGATACGGGTCCAGGATATGGCTACATCACCCTGACCGGCAGCAACTGGGGGAATGCGGATTCAGATGATATTATCCTGGATACGGATGTGTACCAGGATTTGGCCATCAATGTCACCGGTTTAAGTACCGGGCTTGGTTTTCGAGTGGCCATTTTGCACGGGGGCTCAACCACCACTTTCCTGCATGCCTTCCAATATTCTCCTGGTGTGTACAATTTCAATTATGTGAGCACCGTGCGGGGTGTTAATCCCGCTTGGACCGGAACCCAGACTTTCAAGGTCCGGATTTTTGTCGAAGGGCCCGTTGTGCGCACGGACACGGCCACGGTGGATTATGTCCGCATTACAGGCGCCGGGGTAGGCGGAAGCCCGACTTCTACATCCACCCCCACGCCGACTCCAACCGAGGGGCCGCCTGCATCACCCACCTTCACGCCTACGGCCACGCCGACTTCCACCGAAGGGCCGGCTTTGTCGCCCACCTTTACACCCACTGCTTCACCTACCTCCACTGCCACACCTACTTCCACCAATACACCGGCCCAGAGCATCGGCTGGGAGGATGAATTTGACCGCAATGAAACGCCGCCGACTGGATGGAATTTGAGCCAGGTGAACATGGTGGCC
>JAFGIQ010000134.1 GCA_016929575.1 candidate division FCPU426 bacterium | reverse complement strand
GGTTTCAGCACCCTTTTTATTTCCGCCAGCGCTTTGCCGGGATTATCCAAATGCTCAATGATCTCCACGGCTGTCACCAGATCAAACCTGTCTTTGGAAAAACAGGCCATCTTTTCCGCATCGCCCAAAACCAGGCGGTTTTTGGCAATGCCCCAGGAGCGGCACAAGGCAATGGCCTCCGGTGAAATATCCAACCCCCAGACTTCCCCCCAGCCCGCCAGGGTATACAGGGTGCCGCCGGCAGCGCAACCGATGTCAAGGATCCGCCTTTTTACCGTTGATTGCTGCCCGCCGGCAAATTGCGCAAAAAGTTTTTTTACCAGATACTGGCGGCCCTGATTCCACCAATACCGGTTGCCGGCTTTGGCCAAGTCATGATAAATCTGTTTTTCCATCTCTCATCCGTTTTCGTCTTATTTATTTTCTAAACATACCATTAAGCCGGGCATTTTTTACCCACTTTCAGTAAGGTCAGCCAAGGTATGGCGCGAAAACATTTTTACAGAAAAGGCTGCTGAAAAACCTTTTTCCGCCTGGACGGGATAAGGCTATGGCAGCATGAAGAATAAAGTCTTCGCGAAAAAAACTGATTTTTCCACTTTTTCGCGTGCAGGCCGCCCTCCCACTGGTGGCCGCCTTTATTATTCATGCTGCCACAGCCGAACAACCGGAGTTTTTCATTCCCCTGCAAATCCCTCATTACGCTTTCTCACCGCATCACGTATCACACCCAGGCCGTCTGCCGCCTGGCTGGCAAAATCCGTCCAGGAGCGCAGGGTAAAAAGGCGGCGCAACAAATACCCGGGCCTGAAATAAAACCGCCGCAGCGCCTCCCGGCGCAGCAGCAGTATTTTTTCCGCCGACATTTCCCGCGTGGACATGGCGCCCGCAATTCCTGACTGGTCCATGGTGCGCACACCCGCATCTATCAAGCCTGCGGCAATGGCCTGGGCCCTGAGCCCGGTCGCGGCCCTGGGGATGGCGACATTGAAGGAAACAAAATCAACCGGCAGCCGGCAGGCCAAGTCAATGGTCTTTCTGGTTTGGTTTTCGTCCTCCCCCGGCAGTCCCAGCATAAAAGTGGCGGCAACGCGTATGCCCGCGCGGCGGCAGGCATGAAGGGTGGCTGCGATTCCCGCCAGGTCCATTTTTTTATGATACTGCACCAGGGTGGCGTCGTTCCCGCTTTCCACGCCGAAGATGATCGTATGGCATCCGGCCCTGGCCATGGCCTCTAAAACCTCGTCATCCAGCACGTCGGCCCGGGAAAAACAGGACCAGTGGAAATGGAATCCTTCCTGCTCCATCAGGCGGCACAATTCCAGAGTGCGGCCGCGGCGCACGCCGAAAGTCTGATCCAAAAAAAAGATCTCCTTCACCTTGGCTTGCCGGACAGCCTCCATTTCCTCCCGCAGGTCCGCCAAAGGGCGCAGGGCAAAACCCAGGGCCGGGATCACGCAAAAAGTGCAGGCAAAGGGGCAGCCGTAATCGGTCAACATGGCGGTCATGGGGCGTGCAATCATGAAGGGAAAACGATACCTGGCCAGGGGAAACAATTCGTGGCGGGGGCGCGGAATGCGATACTCCCCTTTGTTTTTGACCATGCCGCCCTGAACGCACTTGCCCCCGTGCCAATACACGGCATTGGGAATCACCTGTCCCTGGCGGCCGGATATCAGGGTCATAATGTCCGGCGTGATGAAATTGAGCAAGGCGGCATCAATGGCGGCCGCAGCACGCAGGTGTTGCCCGGTGTTTTCCAGGAGCAAATCGCCGATGGCAATAATGTAAACAGCCAGGCGTTCTTTAATTTTCCGCAAAAAGATTTCATCCTCTTCCCAGGAAGCGGCGCCGACCAGGGTGACTATGGTCTCCGGCCTTTCCTTTTCTATCCTGTCCAGGCTCTCCGCCGCCGACAATCTTTCCACGGTTGCATCCAGCACGCTGACTTCATGCTGCGCGGCCAGGATGCCGGAGAGGGTCAGCAATACCACCGGCGGCGATATGTAATTCGCCTTGGACAGCTTGGAGCAAAAATAATCCCGGATGTAATTTTTGCTGCCCGGAGGATTCAACAATAAAACACGGCTCACATCAGACTCCTTGTTTCAGCAAATTCGCCCGAACGACCCAAAGCAGTGGCTGGCACCACTGCCACGGCCATGCTTTTTTACTCACGCACTTTTATCGCCGTAATATGCACGCCCATGGCCCCCTGGCTGCCGCGGCGCCAGGTGCCTTCCAGCCAGGTGACAGCAGACAGGATCCGGCGCACCCAGCGCAGGACAAATCCTTTGACCCCGCCGCCGGAGTGCAATGCCTGGGCCGCCCAGAGGGCCCGCGGGTCCCGGCTTTTGGACAACCGGTCAAAAAACAGATAATCCAATTGCTGTGTCAGCCAATAGTCCGCATGACGCAAGTCGGCAATATTAAATCCGGCCGAAGTAATCATGTCAATCAGCCGCCGCGTGGTAAATTGATGCCGGTGGCCTCCCCAAAGTGCTTTGTTGTCATGCCCTTTGCGCAGGTATATGGTCTCCGGATTGCCTTCACAGGGGATGTACATATGCAAAAGACCGTCCGGTCCCAAAACACGCCGGCACTCGGTTAAAACGCCCGCCGGATCAGGCACATGCTCCAAAATGTCAAAACCCAGCACAGCGGAAAAACGGCCGGAGGCATAGGGCAACGCGCCTGCATCCGCCAGCACACATTCCACCCCGGCAATGGCCTGCGCGCCGGCCACAGCCTGGGGATCCAAATCCACGGCGTGCAATTCAAGATCAGGCCGGTGGCGCCGCAATGCCCGCAGGTATTGCCCCCCGCCGCAGCCCAGTTCCAGGACGCGTCCTTTCACTGCCAGCAACGCCTTGAGGGCACGGGCTATTTTCAGTCCCGACAATGACCAGGCTTTGGGATCAGCCGCACCCTGGCCATAAACAAAACCCCGGGGATAGGGATTGGCTCTTGGCGGATCAGGAGGCGCGGCGTCGGGTCTCATGGATCTCCACGCGGCGCAGGCTGGAAAAGAGAAATTTTATAATCAGGGTCATCAACAGGCTTTGCACCATGATCCTCCAGTTGAAGGTCGACTTTCCTTCCTTGCGGTCCACAAATACAATGGGTATTTCCCTCACGGTAAAGCCAAGCAAAGTGGCCTTGTATAAAAGCTCCTGCACGATGGAAGGCCCCAGGGAGACGGTATTGTCCATCTTGATTGCCTCCAACACTCGGCGGTGGAAAAGACGGTAGCCGGAGGTGCAGTCATAGACATCGGCGATCTTCAATACCCGGCGGATGTAGAAATTGGCTATTTTGGTAATGGCATGCCGCAGCAGTCCCCGTTCCAAATCCCTTCCCCCGGGGACAAAACGCGAACCCACCACGACATCACAGCCGCGGGCCGCTTTAATGAGGTCCGGAATATAACGCGGATGGTGTGAAAAATCGGCATCCATCTCAACAACCATCTCCGCACCGTGTTTGAGGGCATATTTGAAGCCTGCGATGCCGGCGGTTCCGCGGCCGCGCTCATTCAAACGCCGGACCACATGCAGTCGGCGGCGCCGGCGGGCCAGCTGCATCAGGATCTGGCCGGTTCCGTCCGGAGAAGCATCATCCACCACCACGATATGCAGGTGCGGAATGCCCAGCAGATCGATTTCATCCAGCAGGCGCCGGATGCTTTCACGTTCATTATAGGTGGGTATCATCACAAATATTTTCGGGACGCGGGCAGCGGCCCCGCCTTTTGTCCTCCCCATTTTCACGCCCCCCATACGCGCTGCAAGGCATCCCAGACCAGGTCCAGGGAAATTGCCTCCATGCAGGTCGGTTTTTCCATGCAGGTCGCCTGATAACAAGGCGCGCATGGCACTGGCGAAACGACTTTTTCCCCCCGGCCAAAAAGATCGACTTCCTGCGCGCAGGTGGGTCCAAAGATGGCCACAACCGGACGCTGCAGGGCAATGGCCAGGTGCAGGGCCAGCGTGTCGCCGGTCACGATCATCCGGCAGGCCTCGATGAAAGCGGCAAACTCGCGCACGCTGTGTTCGCCGTGCGTGTCCATGACTTTGACGCCGGCCAGGGTGCGGATCCTTTCATTAATGTCACGTTCTTCAGGACCGCCCAGCAGGAGCACGCGGGCGCCCAAAACCTCCTGTGCCCTGCGGATTAAACCCGCGAAACCTTCTTCAGTCCAGCGTTTCCTTTTGAAAGCCTGTCCGCACCCGGTAAAAAGCCCCAGGACAGGCGTGGCGGGCGGGCATCCCCGGTGGGCGAAAAATTCGCGGGCTTTTGCCCGGTCCTGGTCTGTAAGAATGAATTGATAGGGTTCCTGGTGGTAGGTCAGGCCTACGGCTTCAAAAATGATCTGCATGTAGGTCTTGTCATTCTTTTTGAATTTCAAATCATCGCTCACGCCCAGGGCCAAAGAATAGGCGGCCTCGGGATTCAATACCGACGGCGTACCCACTCCGTCGGCCGCAATGCCCCAGCCCATTTTTAGTGAAGCCCGGACGATCTCCGCCAAAGCCAGGGCCCAGGGCTCTTTGTCAAGACAAACCACCAGGTCAAAGCATCTGCCCTGGACCGCGAGCAGACTCGGAATATCAAGGGCCAGGAGAAGATCCAGACCGGGCAGGTTTTGGAGCAATTCCACGGATTCCGGAGCTGTGATCCAGGTGATATGGGCATCTTCGCCGTATTTTTTACGCAGACCGGCCAGCAAAGGGGTGGTGCGCAAAACATCCCCGCGGGCGCCCATCTTGATGATTAAAATTCTAGGCCCCAATTTCTGGTAGGCCTGGCATCCGCCGCACAGGCGGTTTTGGGGACAGGGTTTGTCCCCCCGCCAAAAACGGCAATCCGTTTTAAATTGCACAATCATACCCCCCAATGAACTCCAAAATGCCAGTATCGATATCCGAAACACTCTCTCACTGCAAAAACGCAAATGACCAAAATATTCTTTTGAACTTTCAATGATTCGAATTGGTTTCGGATTTCAATATGCAATTTTTAATTTTTCATTTACCCCGTCCATCCACCCGGTACCAGGCAATGGTGCGCCGCAACCCGTCCCGCAGGGACACCTCCGGAGACCAGCCGAGCAGTTTGCGCGCTTTGGATATATCCGGCCGCCGGCGCTGCGGATCATCCGCCGGCAAGGGCAGGTGTTTTGTCCGCAGTGGCTTGTCCACGAGTTTTCCCACCAACACCGCAGCCTGCAAAATGGTGAATTCCTTGGGATTGCCCAGGTTGATGACCTGCCCGCAGGTGCGGGGGTAAAACGCCGCCCTTGTCATCCCCTCCACCAGATCGTCGACATAACAAAAGCTGCGCGTCTGGCGGCCTGATCCATATACCGTCAAACAGCTGCCGCGCAGCGCCTGATTGATGAAGTTGGAGACCACCCGGCCGTCGTCTGGTTGCAGGCGCGGCCCGTAGGTATTGAAAATCCTGATGATGCGGGCGTTTAAACCGTGCTTGCGCACATACTCCATGGTCAAGGCCTCGGCAAAGCGTTTGGCTTCGTCATAACAGGCACGGCCTCCCACGGGATTGACATTGCCCCAATCGGATTCTTTCTGCGGATGATGCAAGGGATCGCCGTACACTTCCGACGTGCTGGCAAACAGGTATTTGGCCCGGCAGTGCCGGGCTATTTCCAATAGGTGGTAACTGCCTAAAGCATTGGTCATAAGCGTTTCCACCGACCATTTCTGGTAATGCCGCGGCGAAGCGTAGGATGCCAGGTGAAAAATATAATCTGCCCGCAGCGTAAAAGGCCGGCGGATGTCGTGTTTGAGAAAACGGAATAAAGGCGATTTTTTCGCGGTTTCAAGATTGGCCGCGCGGCCGGTTTTCAGATTATCCACGCATATCACCCGGTGCCTCATTTTCAACAACCGTTCACACAGGTGTGAGCCAATAAAGCCGGCGCCTCCGGCCACAAGGATATGCATGGCATGCTCCTTCGCGGGATTGAATCGTTTTCACGAAAACTTCATATTTTATAACATGATTCCGGTTTGGTTCATATTTTTTTCTGTGTTTTTTCACCGCCATTTTAACGCTGCCGGAAAAGTTTCCCTGCAACCAGGGTTTTAATGCAGCCAATGCTGAAAGAGGCCGTTTCTCACAGGCACGCTATCTGCCCTGCCCACGCTGGTGCGGACGTTTTATTTTATTGTAATAAATGCTCTTATTATTCATCTTAATAGGTAGGGGGCGATATGCAGCCTCACACCTTTACTCGGCGGGAATGAAAGGGCGAAGGAACAGGAGAAATCATCTCATGACCAAAAAGAATGGCAATCATTCCATTCCAGGATTTCTTCTTTTGCAATCCCTGCGCCTGTTGTATTTTTTGGCCGCAACCGTAATGATTGCTGCCCAACCCTGTGCGGCCGCAGTCTCGCAGCCGGCGGACTTTTGGTTCGACGGATTCACCGGCGCGGCCGGGGCAAAACCGTCAGGCTGGCTGGATGACAGTGACAACGGGGATTTTAATTGCCTTATTACTTATGCCGGCGATGCCGGCAGCGCCAATATCGCAAGAACCGCGGACAGCGTTTGGGGCAAAGTGCTCAGCACGCCTTTAATCACCAATCCCGGGCATTATCCTTACATCGAAATCACGGTCACCACCAAATCAGCCAACTGCACCTGGGTGGTTGGAATCCAGGAGGCGGGCAGCGCCAATTATTGGGATTTGTGCGCCCCCCAATCAGCACCAGGCACCTATCAACTGGACTACGCCGCCATTACCGGCTGGCAAGAGGAAAAACGTTTTCACGTGCAGATATCCGTGAACGGCAATCCGGGCGAGCATATTACGGTTGATTCCATCCGCTTGTACGGTGAAAGAAGGAACGACCCGTCATCTGCATTCATCGCTGTCGACGCGCAGGAACCCGATCAATTGACCCGCCAGGGCATCATCGTCAAACTGAAAGGCGCCAATTATTATCCCTCGCTCTCTGGCTGGGACAGCATGTGGCGTGATTGGAACCGCGACCTCCTGCATGCGGAGCTGCCCAGGGCCCGGGCACTGGGTATCAATTGCCTGCGGACGTTCATCCATTACAATGAATTCGGCCAGGCGCAAGTCCGCCCCGAAGTCCTGGCGCGCATGGAAGAATTGTTGTATATCGCCGACAAATACCACCTGCCGGTCCAATTCACTTTTTTCCCCCTCACCCGCACATATGCTCCTGCTTACCGCGCTGACATGAAATCCCACGTGCAGACAATCGTGGCGCGGTTTGCCAATGACAGCCGCATTCTGGGCTGGGGGGTCACCAACGAGCTTGACATATGCATGGAAAGCTTCGGCCAGGATCAAGTCGCCATCAGCAATGCCAGCCAGTGGCATGCCGAGATCGCCGAACTTATTAAAACGACGGCTCCGAAACAACTGGTCATCGCCCCCACTGCCTGGCCGGAAAGCATGCGCTACCTCAGTATGGAAAACATCGATGTGTACTGCCTGCACACCTATGGTTCGCAGTATACCCCCTGCATGGTCTTAAACGCCAGGCAGCACATGCAACAACACAACAAGATCATGCCTTTGCTGATCGAGGAATGCGGCATGGACTTCAATGTCTTTAAGGACGAATACCTCATCCACAATTATTTCCACCTGCTGCTTGAGCATGTGCAGCAAACCGATATTTCCGGCGCCATGGTGTGGGCCCTGACGGACATCATCCAGGGGCCGCCCTATGCTCCGCAGTATTGGGGCCTGTATACCGCCGCCGGGGCCATCCGTGCCGGCATCCACAGCAGTGTTGGCGCGCATCAGTCCACCGACTTTTCACAGCTTGCATCCGTGCCGCGGTTCCCTTCCATTGCCCCCTTCGAGAATCCTGCCGTGGGGCCGGAAACAACGGTCTTCAGCCACCAGCTTCCGCTTGGCGGCAATACTTTTTCCACCTTCAATGCCAGTTACCAGATCGAAGCCGCCGGCATCCGCATCGGCTCAATCGGCGAGGATTTTCCCTTCGGCAGCATCAGCACAGTCCATGCTTTCACCATTGACCTCACCCAGGGCGCAGACCTTTACGTGACCGTGAATGATTGCCAAGGAAGATGGTATGCATTTGTCAGGCATACTGCTTCGGGCCTAAAAGTCCGCCTGCAGCAAGACACACCCACAGCCGGAGACTTCGTATACAATCTCAACCACTTTTTGCCATCGGGCTTGCAAACCAAGGAATCGGCTTTTACCCTGGAAATTGGCGCGGTAAAAACCAATGTTTACGGGAACTACAGTTGTGTTCTGGTAGAAAGCGCCAAGGTTGTCAATGGATCCCGCTCCACTCCGACTGTCACACCCACAGCCACCGTGGTGATCAAGCCTCAATTGTTCGAGATTTCCGCCTGTCCCAATCCGGCCCGGGAAAAAGTCGAATTTCTATATCGCATGAAAGGCGAGCTGAAAATCATCATTGATGTATACAATCTGCTTGGCGAGCGCATAGCGCATATTACGGAAGAAAAAAACAGTTGTTCCTACCAAATCATGAAAACTTCCTGGGAAACCTTACACCTTGCCCCGGGGATATACTTCTGCCGGATAATGGTTAAAACCACTGCCGGAGAGGTCATTTTTCAGGAAAACCGCAAAATCGCCATTATCCGCTAAGAAAGCCTGCAATAATTGACCTTCCTGAAAAAGCCTTTCAGCCCAATACCCTAAACGGTTGCCGAGTGGGACGCCTAAAAGCATAATCATTCGCCGCGAAGACACGAAGGGCGCAAAGAATAGTATTGTTTTTACGAACTTTCCCCTCTATTTGTCTTTCTTCGTGTACTTCGTGTCCCAAGGACGCCTTCAATAGGACAGCAATATGTGGTACAATAAATCTTTTCGGGCTGAAGCCCGGAGTTTCTCCCCCCTCGGAGAGGGGGGAATTCGCCTCCGCTTCGCTACGGGATGCCATAAAACTCCAGGCTCAAGCCTGGAGTTTTATGGCATGCTTTAAATAAACCCGATATTATTTTCCCGAGGAAGGTTGTAATGAACTACTGGCCTTTCCCCCCACATCCTTTGCCGGATGCAGTTAAATGGCCGGCCCGTTTTTTTTTCTGGGGCCTGGTGCTGCTCATCTTCGGCCTGATGCTGCATCCGCTGGTGGATCCGGATGTCTATATTCATCTGCGCGACGGCAGGCATTGGGTGGAAACCGGCCTGCGCGTACAACAAGATCCCTTCACCTATACCGCCTCTGACCAGCCTTTTGAAAAAGTTGAATGGCTCTTTCGCATCGGCATTTACCTGCTCTGGAAAACCGGCGGCTTAAGCCTGCTCATCATCGCCAAAGCCGCGGTGATCACTCTGGCCTTTTTATTGTTTGCCGGTCTTATGTACCGCCGCTGGCCGCAGCTCGGGCTCACGGCCGGCCTGTTGGGCCTTTCATTGTTGGCGTTGTGGACGCGCGTGGCCCCGGAACGGCCGCAAATATTCACCTATCTGCTGTTGCCGCTGGTCATCCACCTCTTGGAGGACTTCCGCCTGGATGATACGGCCGGAGCAGGTTCGCCGGAGCAAAGGCTTTGGTATATTCCCGTTCTGGTCGTTCCCTGGGCCAATCTCCACCCGGGATTCGTGGTCCTGTTCGCTTTTCTCGGGGTTCACAGCCTGGACCATCTGTTGGCATACTGGCGGCAGAAAGACCCCCGGTGTTTGAAACGGTTTTTCCGGTTATGCCTCGTCACCTTGGTTTGCTTTCTGGCCGGTGCCCTGAATCCCCTGGGATTCGGAATATACAGCTTTGTCTTCCATGCCCTGGCCAACCAGCAGTTCATGCTGACCATCGTGGAATGGATGCCGCCCGAATTGCAACGCAAACCCGTGTTCTTTCTCACCCTGGCCATTGTCTGGGTTGTGCAGCTTTTCAGCTTCCGCCGGACCAGGGCTTCGGATTTTTTCCTGTTGCTGCTTTTTTCCTATTTGTCCTTGAAATCGCGCAGAAACATCCCCTTTTTCCTGCTGGCTGCCATGCCGGCTTTTGCCGGGCACCTGCATTACCTCCAAGAAACCTGGTTCCCCGGCCGTGCTTTTTCCTATACGCAGAAACGCCGGGGATTCATCATGGGGCAGGCTGTTTTGGGAATAATACTCGGCATCACCGTGGCAACCGGATATTCTTTCCGTTTGGGACAGTTTCCCGATTATCACCCCACGCAGGGCCTGGCCTGGATTCAAGCCCGCAACCTTCAGGGCCGCCTGTTTGCGCCCTTGCATTGGGGCGGCTATATCGGCTGGAAAACCCATGGCAGTATTCAGGTTTTCATGGACGGCCGCCTCCCCACCTTTGCCGGAAAAACCTATACTGATTACGGCTATATCATCTATGGGGATCCGCAACACTGCCTGGCTATGCTGGATGCATATGACATAGAGATACTCCTGGTTTCCCCGCAGAATTACTATTCGCTCTTTGAGCAGCTCAACCAATCAGGCCGGTGGGCCCTGGTGTGGTGGGATCATGTCAGCCAGGTCTTTGTCCGGCGCCAGGGGATCAACCGCCAGGCCGCCCTTGAAAACGAATACCTCTCTATAGATCCCAATGCCACGCCTTACCTGAATCCATCCCATCCTGAGCAAAGCCGGCAGGAAATAGAAAGAGCGGCCACAGCCGCCCCGCACTCATTTCTGCCTCTTTTTTTCAAGGGCGACCAACTGTTTAAACAAGGGCGCCTGGATGAGGCCCATGAAATTCTCCGGCAAGTCAACCGTCAAACACCCAAGCACCCCCATACGCTGTATGATCTCGGGCTGATCGCCCTGCATAAACAACAGTGGGCGGAAGCAGAGCACTATTTAAAAAAAGCGCTGCATTATTATCACGATAAGCCGTCGCAGGCACAGGCCTGCCTTTCCCTGGCCTTGCTGCTCAAACAATCGTCAAACCGCCGCGGCCAGGCCCTCCGTTATGCCCGCCAAGCCCTGCATCTGATGCCAGGCTGGCCTCCGGCCGTGCAAATGCTGCGTGAGCTGGAAGGATTGTAAACCGCGGGCATTACTGTTTATTTCTTCATCCGCACTGTTTCCGGCCTGGCGCTGATACTGCCGGCAAAATCCCAGCCACCTGATATTCCTTTCGTCCGCCGCAGGCGCTGTGATACAATTTGTTTTTCAAACAACAAAACACATCTGCAGCTCCATCGCCGGACAGCGTAGGGGGTTTTCTCCGCGAGGTATCTATGTTCAGGTCACATGCCATAAACAGTCACTGGCGGCGCCGGCCACTTTTAATACCCACGGGACTTATTCTGTCTCTATACGGCTGCCGGCAGCTTTTGGCGGCCCGTTTTTTTCCTGGCCTTCTCACCCTGGTCTTCATCATCCTGATAGTGTATTTTCTTCTGCATCCCAAAAGTTTGCCGGCTTCCATGCCTGCCCTTGCCCTGTACGTGTCAGCCGGTCTTTATTTGGCTGTTGCCGGCCTGATCCCTGATTTTGCCCGCCCGCCAATAGCCCCGCAAAACATCTCCGGATTGCTGCTAATGCCTTTTCTTTTTCTTGGTTTTGGGTACTATACCCATCTCCTGGGCGCCAAAGGGCGGCCTTGGGGATGGCTGCTTGGCAGCACTGCCCTGGCATTTGTTGCCGGCGCCTATGTCCAAACCATTCCCGGCTGGCTTTGGTCTTGGGTCTTGCCTTGCCTGATTGCCGGTACCGGGCTGGTGCTTTTCGTTCTATTGCGGTCCAGATCCAAACCATCGTCTCTGGCCATTCACCGCGCAACACCTGTGCGCGTCCCGCAGATGCGCTTTTTCCCGCCCGCCCGTCTTCACTTGTATCTTTTCACGATAACCGGCATTTCACTTCTCATCTTGCTCATCCTGAAAAACGCCTGGATGGTGGATGACGCCTATATCACTTTCAGAACCATTGACAATCTGTTTCAGGGGCATGGTCTGCGCTGGAATATCATTGAGCGGGTCCAGGGTTTCACCCATCCCCTGTGGCTGATGATCGTGGCCCTGGGACGCCTTTTCACAGGTGAATTTTACTTTACCACTTTTTTCATCAGCATCTCCTGCACTGCGCTGGCGGCGGGAATAGGTCTCCGCCTTTTTTGCTGCGCATATTGGAAATGGATTATTCTGCTTTCCTGTTTATGCCTTTCCAAGGCGTTTATTGATTATTCCACCTCGGGTCTTGAAAATCCGCTTCTCTACTTCATCCTTGCCGCTTTTTATTATTACTATTTCCGGCCGTCTGCCGCCAGCCCGCCGTTCTTCCGCCTGAGCCTGATTGCCGCATTAGGCATGTTGTCACGAGCCGATTCCCTGCTGTTCTTCCTTCCCGCCCTGGGACATGCCTGGTGGCAAATCCCACGGGAAGATAAAATACCCGCCTTACGCCGCATGTTGCTTGGCAGCCTGCCTTTTATTGCATGGACGCTGTTCAGCTTTATATACTATGGCGCACTTTTTCCCAATACCGCCTATGCCAAACTCAATACCGGCATCCCTGCCGCCACGTTGGCGCTTCAGGGCGTTTTTTATTTTACCCATTCCCTGCGCACTGATCCTGTGACCTTGCTGGTTGTTTTTTTGGGAACTGCACTTGCGCTTGCCAGCCAAAAGCGCAAAATCCAAACCTGCGGCCTGGGCCTGGTGCTGTACCTTTTATATATACTGCTTATCGGAGGCGACTCCATGAGCGGACGTTTCTTGGCTGCCCCCTATTTTGCCGCTGTTGTTCTGGCCTTGCTTGTCCTTGCCCGCCTCCGCAATGCGCTATTGTGGTTTATGGGCGCCTTTCTATTCATCAGCCTGGCATCCCCCTTTCAGCCTGCCAAAACCCGCCCCGATTACAACCTCAACAGTGTCCCCGTTGCCGGCTATCAGGGCGTGGATGACACCCTGGGCGGTTATTATCAAATGACCGGTTTGCTGCGGCCGTTTGGCAAGGATCATTTCGGGATAAAAACCGGCCGCGAATTGAAGGCTGCTTCGACGCCTGTGTTTGTCTACGGCATTGTCGGGCATCTTGGGCTGGCTGCCGGACCCGGGGTGCACATCATCGATGTCTGGGCTCTGACCGATCCGCTGCTCTCCCATTTGCCCTGCGCCGAAAACATCTGGCGGCCCGGGCATTACACCCGCAAACTCCCGGAAGGATACAGCCAAAGCATCCACGGCGCCAATCAAATCGCGGATCCCAACCTGGCTTTGTTCTACGATAAAATCAAGATGATCACCCGTGCCCCGCTTTTTTCAGCCCAACGCTGGCGCTGCCTGCTCGGCATGCTTTTCGGCTCTTACCGTCGTTTGATCAACCGCCGGTTTTATCAAACCGCGGTTTTGTCCCCGGATGAACGTGACCGCCTCCGGGTCCATGAGTTTTTATTGCGCACTCCGGGCCGCGACCATTACGCCCGCCTGATGCAGGCGGGTTTGCTTTCAGTCTACTCCCTGCACCTGCCCCACACGCTGGAAAATTGGGAAAAAGCGCGTTCCCTGAATCCTGCCCGGGTCGAAGCTCATGCCAATCTTGGCCTTCTTTATGAACGCTTCGAAAAGTATGCGCAGGCGGCCGAGGCCTATAAAACCGCCGCCAGGATTGCAGGGCCGCCCTGGGACAGCTATTATATTCAGGCAAAAAATGCACATTTCCTGTCCGCCGGCGCCCGTCCTGCTTTTCCCGCCCGCCCGGAAAGACAACGGCGCAGGCTGGCTGATTTTCCTGGCAACACCCCGTATGCCCGGTTAATCCGCCGGGGCATCCAAGCCCTCAGGCAACAAGACCATATCCAGGCTGAAAAAAACTGGTTGGAGGCATTGCAATCCAATCCCGACGGCTGGGAGGCTCTGGCCAACCTGGCTCTGCTGCATGAAAGCACAGGCAGATGGGAGCAGGCGCTTGAGGAGTATTCCCGCGCCGCCGAACACTTAGGCTCTCCCTGGACCGAATACCGGGATTATTTACTGCAACAGCTGCAAAAACCTGAACCGCGGCCTCCCCGGCCTTGATGCTTTTCCCCTGCGGCGGCACCGGCATGCTTTGGCATGCGTTTTTCGCCCGCCTTCCGGGCGTTGGCAAGACGCACACCTGCATGCGTAATGAAATAGTACTTTGCGCGGGAACTTTTTAATGGTAATGATATTACATTGCCTCGCATATCAAGAACAGGAATGAAGCGTCAAAGCAAGCAACAATATATTATTCAGGAATGTGCCGGCAGCATGTCTCAAAACACTTCTCATGATAATAATCCTTTCCCGTATTGGCCTGCGCGCCTGCTTATCCTCAGCATGCTGTTGCTGGCTTTTGGCCTGCTGGTGCACCCCCTGGGTGATCCGGATGTTTTCATCCATTTGCGCGACGGCCGCTATTGGGTGGAAAACAAATTGCACGTCGGCCAGGATCCGTTCGGCTACACGATACCGGACAAGCCCATCGAGAAAGTAGAAGTGCTTTTCCGCATTGGTATTTACCTGGCCTATCAAATCGGCGGATATAGTCTGTTAACGATAGGCAAAGCCCTGGCCATGACCGCGGCCTTTTTATTCGTCGGCATCCTCATTTACCGGCGCTGGCAAAACCTGGGGGTCGTCTGGATATTACTGGCCGCAGCCCTGTTGGCGCCCATGCAGCGCATCTTTCCCGAACGTCCCTATGTGGCAACATACCTGCTGCTGCCCTGGCTGCTTTTATTGCTGGATGATTACCGCCGGTCGGAGGCAAGACAGGAAAACACCGTTTTCCGGCATTTATGGATCATCCCCGTGTGCATCATCCCCTGGGCCAATCTGCATCCCGGATTTACGGTATTCCTGGGCTTTTTGGGAGTCCATGTCCTGGAACATGCGTTTCAATTTTGGCGCACCCAGGACGTTTTATTCCGGCGCAAGGCACTGCGCTTGGCACTGATCGGCGGATTGTCCTTTTTAGCCGGCGCCTTCAATCCCATAGGTTTTTCCGTCTATTCTTTTGTGCTGCAAACCACCAGCAGCCACGACTTCATGAAATTCCTGACAGAATGGGCGCCGCCGACTTTTTCACGGGAACCCGTGTTTTTTTTATTGTTGGGCGCGGTGTGGGTGGTCCAGCTCCTTGCCGTCCGGCGCCTGCGGCTTTCGGACCTGCTGCCCATGGCCGTCTTTTCGTATCTGGCGGTGAAATCCTACCGGAACATCCCCCTTTTCCTCATCTCCGCCCTGCCTCCCTTTGCCGATCATTTGTCTTTCTTATGGCACAAATACTTCCCGGCGCTCCATCTCAAGGCATTCTGGCGCAGCAGAATCCTGTGTATCGGCGCCGGCCTGACCTTTTCCGTTTTAATCTGGGCCACCATCACCGGTTATGCCTTCCGTCTGGGGCTCATCCCCGGCATGTATCCGGGAAAAGCCCTCGCCTGGCTGCTGGATCATCCCCTGCGCGGACGTTTGCTGACCCACGATATTTGGGGAGGCTACACCGGCTGGATGACGGAGGGCCGGATTCAAGTCTTTATCGACGGACGCTTCCCGCTTTTCGGTGAAAAGTTGTACTCCGATTACCGCAAAATGATCTGGGGCGACCCGCACCTGTGCCTGTCCCTGCTTGACTTCTATCACATCCAGGGCCTGCTCGTCTCGCCGAAAAACGAGATCCGGCTCTACCAGCAGCTTTGGAATTCCAAGAATTGGGCGCTGGTTTACTGGGATGATGTTGCTTCCCTTTATGTGCGTAAAAGCAAAGACAACCAATCCCTGCTTGAACCTTTTCAGTATTTCGCTGTTGATCCCAAACATAACCCGTATTTCAATCCCGGCAATCCCGAACTGGCATTGCAGGAATCCCGGCGGGCGGCTGAAATCAATCCCGACTCTTTTCTGCCCTGGTTTTTTGCCGCTGAATTATCCCTGCGTTTGGGGCGCAAAACGGAAGCCCACAATTATTTTATGGAAGTCTTGAAAAGGGCGCCCGGCCATGTAGGCTCGTTGCACAATCTGGGCGTCATGGCCTGGCAGGAGCAGAATTACCATGACGCCGAACGCTATCTCCGGAAGGTTTTAAAGCATCCTGTCTCCCCGCAATTGGCCGGCCGCAGTTGCTATATGCTCGCCTTGGTGGTTAAAATGGACCGGTCCCGTAAAAAAGAAGCCATCGCCTGGGCCCGGCGGGCGTTGAAAAATATCCCCGGCTGGAAAGAAGCTGAAGCCCTGCTACAGGAATTAACTTTCAACACCCCGCTGCAATAAAAAACCGCCGGCCGCAGCCGGCGGTTTTTCCTCCCCTTTGTTCCCTTAAAACCTATTCCCGGGGCTGGAAAATATAGCATAAAGTAAAGCGGTGGTTGGCGCCCAGGTCCGGCAGCGGCTGATACGCATAATCCAGGCCGAAGCCGGCGTATCGCAATCCTCCGCCCAAAGACAAGCTTCCCAGTTCTTCGCTAAAGCGATAACCGCCGCGCAAAAAAGCCAGCTGCTGCCAGTTGTACTCAACACCGACAGCGGCTTTGATTTTTTCATCGCCGGTCAAAGGCTGGTTTATGTCTGAAAGAATCTTGAGCTGGTGGTGCTCAACCAGGGGCACGGCAATGCCGACACCGGCGTTTAAATAAACAGGCAATTCTTCCTGCACTTCGTCAAAACTGCTCATGGTCCCGGCATTCAGCAGCGAAGCCCCGGCCGACAGCGGAGGCCAAGGTGTCTGCCAGTGCACGCCCAAATCCACGGCCAGGCCTGTACGGCTGTAGCCGGCCAAGGCGCTTTCAAAGAATTTTACACCCAGACCGGCTTCCAAGTCCGGCGTCAGGCTTCTGGCATAGGCCAGATGAAAAAGAAGATCGTGGTTTTCTACATTCCCGTTTTCCTGCCCGAATTCATCAATGTTGGGAAAATCATAGGTGCTGGCATAAAACATCCGGCCTGCCGCCTGGCCTTCCAACAGATCCGGCCAGACGCCCTCCAGTTGTTCAAACGCCGTATCCCCGAAAGTAGTGAAATGGGTGAAGGAAAAAGCCGGATATGACTGGCCCATAATTCCCGCAGGATTCCTCTGCAAGACAGCGCTTCCACCCTGGTCCGCCTGACCGGCAGCCAAGGCGGCGGTCACAGCCGACACTTCCGAGAGCAGAAATTCCGCGCCTGTAGTTCCGGCAGCTTGCACCTTTCCAGCCAGCAGCAAGCAAAGTGCCAACATCAACTTGGTCCTGGTATGGCAGTTCATGGGGCTCCCTCCTTTTTACTTTTAGCGAACCACGGCGATTTTGCGTTTTTCGCTGAAGGTTTCGGTCTTGATGTGCACAATATATACTCCCGAACTTACAATCCTGCCGTTTTTATTGGCTCCATTCCACACTTCTTCAAATGTGCCGGCGTCGGCCATGCGGTCGGCAACGGTTTTCACCAATTTCCCGCTGATGGTGTAGATATTAATGGTCACATGCTGCGCCCTGTCCAGTTGCACGCTGAATTGCGCCGGCTGGCTTTGACTGGGTTTGATGACGTTTTGCCGTATTACAACCGGCGCTTCTTTGGTCGGCATTTTAACAAATAGCGTAGGCGTAATGGTGGGAGTGGCCATCACCACCGGAGTATTTGCTTCAAGTGTGGGTGACAAAACAGGAGTCGGGATAATCGTGGGAGTGATGGTCGGGCTTATCTCACCCGGGATCTGCGTGGGGGTGATAGTCGCAGTACGCGTAAAGGTGGCGGTCATCGTAGTGCCATAAGGCGTACTGGTGATGGTCGGGCTCTCCACGCTAATGCTTTCTGTAGGAGTAGACGTAACAGTCTCAGTCCGCGTGAAAGTCGCAGTCATGGTCGTGCCATATGGAGTCGGACTTATGGTCGAGGTACGCGTGAAGGTTGCAGTCATGGTCGTGCCATACGGCGTGGGGCTCATGGTCGAGGTCGGCGTATAGGTCGCGGGCATGGTCGTGCCAT
>JAFGIQ010000133.1 GCA_016929575.1 candidate division FCPU426 bacterium | reverse complement strand
CCTGCGGCAGCCCTGACCGGATGGATTATTGGGAAGAAAAAGGACGCCTGCGGCAGCCCTGACCGGATGGATTATTGGGAAGAAAAAAGACGCCTGCGGCGGTATTCGCGCAATTTTGTTATTATGGAAATGGCATTGCCTGTTTTTATTTATCAGAAGTATAAACTTTTTTAACATTGTTTTGTCCTGGATTGGCATAATGGATGTATTTCCACATTCCCTAAAAAGCCGAAATACGTTATACTTTTGGGCATGTTTACCTATGTCAGCAAGAGACTCCTGCTTTCCATACCCATTCTCTTTGGGATTACGGTTATTACTTTTGGGATAATCCATCTGACCCCCGGCGGGTTCACTTCCGTGCAAATGGATATGAATCCCAACATTTCGCCCGATTCCATTGCCGCAATGAGAAAATTATATGGTCTGGACCAACCGCTGCACATCCAGTACGGGAATTGGGTGGGGCGTTTCATCCGCCTGGATTTCGGAAGATCATTTCTTGACCAAAGGGATGTTATCAGTAAAATCGGCGAGAGGCTGCCGGCCACTCTTTTATTAAGCGGACTCTCTTTGATCATGATTTTTTTGTTGGCCATACCCCTGGGTGTTTATTCGGCCATGCATCATGATTCCCGCCAGGACCGCGCGATAACCATTATTACTTTTATAGGGTATTCCATCCCCACTTTTTGGCTGGCACTCCTGTGCATGCTGTTATTCGGCGTGTTTCTGGGATGGCTGCCCATTTCCGGTCTCCGCTCTGTGAATCACGATCTGTTAAGTGTGCCGGGCAAATTGTGGGATTATATATCCCATCTTATACTGCCTGTTTTCATTTCAGCCTTCGGCGGCTTGGCTTCCATTTCGCGGTATATGCGCAGCAATATGCTGGAGGTCGTGCGCCAGGATTACATCCGTACTGCCCGGGCCAAGGGCCTTCCCCAAAACCAGGTGTATTACAGGCATGCCCTCAAAAACGCGCTTTTGCCCATTATCACCATCATCGGGCTGGCTTTGCCGGGTTTGATAGGAGGAAGTTTTATTTTCGAGACCATTTTTTCCTGGCCTGGCATGGGCCGGTTGGCGTACGAATCCGCTTTAAACTTTGACTATCCTACGATCATGGGTATTGCCGGCATTGGGGCTATTTTGACCCTGCTGGGAAATATATTGGCGGATGTGATGTATGCCATAGTGGATCCGCGCATCCGTTTGTAAAAAAAACCGCAGGGGCACGGCGCCCTGCCCCTGCAATGGTATGGGATGGAAATGAACAATTCATTCTGGCGAAAATTCAAGCGCAAGCGCCTGTCTGTCATCGGCACGGTTCTGGTTTTAACCTTAATCGTGTTAAGTTTGGGAGCGCCTTTTATTGCCCCCCATCCTCCGGATGAACAGAACCTGGCTTTGCGTCTGCATCCCCCCGACGCTTCTCACTGGCTGGGAACGGATGAATACGGCCGCGATGTGCTTTCGCGCATGCTGTATGGCGGCAGGATATCCCTGTCCGTCGGTTTTGTTGCTGTTGGCATTGCCCTGGCCATCGGCATCATCCTTGGAGCCATCGCCGGTTATTTCGGCGGCTGGCTGGATCAGCTCATCATGAGGACCGTGGATATTGTGCTTTGCATTCCCACTCTTTTCTTGATACTGATGCTTATCGTTTTCCTGGGTCCTAATCTTTTCAATATCATGGTCATCATCGGTTGTACCAGCTGGACCGAACTCTCGCGCCTGGTCAGGGCTGAATTTCTAACCCTGCGGCAAAGGGATTATATACAGGCGGCTCATGCAGTGGGAGTCTCTGATCTTGGCGTGATTTTCCGGCACATTTTGCCCAATGCCCTGGCGCCTGTTTTTGTATCAGCGACTTTCGGCATCGCAGGAGCCATTCTCCTGGAATCCGGACTTAGTTTCCTGGGATTAGGCGTACAGCCTCCTGTTCCTTCCTGGGGGAATATCCTGACTGCCGGCAAGGATTATATAACCCAGGCCTGGTGGTTGACCTTGTCTCCCGGAATTGCCATATTTCTTACTGTACTCGGGTACAACCTGCTGGGGGATGGCTTGCGCGATATACTCGATCCGAGACTGTCAAGCGGGGAAGGTGAAAATCATGGATGATAGTCCTGTTTTGTGCCTGAAAAAAGTTGAAGTCTCATTCCCGCGGTCAGGGAATAAGTCTCTTGAAGTTCTACGCGGGGTGGATTTTCAAACCTGGCCGGGAAAAACTCTTGGTCTGGTGGGCGAATCAGGATCAGGCAAAACCATGACTGCTTTGTCAATAATGGGATTGATTCCATATCCTGGAAGTATTCACGGTTCGATTCAATACCAGGGCAGGGAATTGGTAGGATTGGGTGAAAGTGAATATGAAAAGATACGGGGAGAAGGCATTTCCATAGTATTTCAAGACCCATCCACCGCACTCAATCCTGTTTTTAACATAGAACAGCAGTTGGTTGAGACCATTCTTACACATAAGCGAATTTCGCCTGAAAAGGCCGGAATTTCAGCTTTAAATGCCCTCAAGCAGGTGGAGATACCCGGACCGGAAAAACGCATAAAAGACTATCCTCATCAATTATCCGGGGGTATGAAGCAAAGAGTGCTTATTGCCATGGCTTTGGTTTGTGAGCCGGATATGCTTATATTAGATGAACCCACAACTGCTTTGGATGTAACCGTGCAAGCGCAAATATTGGATTTAATCGAGCGGATACAAAGCTTTAATAATATGTCAATAATATTGATATCACACGATATAGGAATCGTTTCTGAGATATCAGATGAAGTTGCTATCATGTATGCCGGGCGTATTGTTGAAAAAGGACCTACAAATAACATACTTGCAAAACCAAAACACCCATATACCGCTGGTTTATTAAAATCAATACCAAAATTAGGTGTGAATAAGCAAAAACTTGATGCCATAGATGGCTTTCCTCCAAATCCAAGTGATTTTCCCAGTGGTTGTCCTTTTCATCCGCGTTGTCCCAATGTCAAAGAGCGATGTAAAAAAGAAGATCCACCGGATTTTCATGATAATACACACTTCTATGCTTGCTGGAATAAGGTTGAATGAAATGCCTCAAAAAATAATGGTAATACGGAACATCAGTAAATATTATACTGTAAAGGGTAACGGGGTTTTTCAAGCTTCACAGCGTTTATCAGCAGTGGATAAGTTATCGTTGGAAATACTCAAAGGACAAACTTTTGGATTGGTTGGAGAATCCGGCTGCGGTAAAAGTACATTGGGAAAGATCATGTGCAGGCTGGAGGATCCAAGCTGCGGTGAAGTGTATTTTCAAGGAGAGCCGGTTCATTCTTTGCGGGGCAATGCCCTGCGAAAAAAGCGTCATTTTTTTCAGCCGGTTTTTCAGGACCCATTTGGCAGCCTGAATCCCCGTTTGCATGTATTTGAAACCCTGGCTGAACCTCTGCGTTTGGCAGGCCGGGCTTCTGCCATCAAGGATGTTTTGCAGTTGATGGAATTGGTGGGGCTGGGGGAGGAACTCCTGTTCCGATATGCACACCAGTTGTCAGGCGGTCAGAGGCAGAGACTGGGCATTGCCCGGGCATTGTCTGTATCGCCCCAACTTATTGTGGCGGATGAACCGGTTTCTTCCCTGGATGTTTCCATTCAAGCGCAGATTTTAAATCTGTTCATGGATCTGCAACACAGGCTCGGGTTGACCCTGGTATTTATTTCCCACGATTTGCGCGTGATCAACCAGGTGTCGGACCATGTGGCAGTGATGTACATGGGTAGGATTATGGAGTCCGCCCCTGTTTCATCCCTGTTCTCAGGGCCAAAGCATCCTTATACCTGGGCTTTGCTCGAAGCCCTCCCCAGGTTAAAACCTGGACGCGGACGCAAACGTGCAATTCTCACAGGCGAGTTGCCTTCTCCCATTAATCCGGCGCCCGGCTGCAGATTCTACAACCGCTGCGCATACCGCGATGAAGCGTGCCGTTCATATGAAAACGAACTTTTTACAGCTGCTGAGAATCACACGGTGGCCTGCCGCAAAGCCGGGACCCTTGAAAGAGAAAGACCTATGAATACGTGCTAACAGCCATTGTTTTCTAAAATAGCTATCAGGGGGTACCATGAAGGAAAAAAACTCTAAACACCTAAGGCTGATGAAGAACAGGAATACCAAACCGCAAAAACGCGGTCATCACCCCCGAAAAGCAAAATCACCCGTGCCAAAATCTGCCAAGGATAAACCCGGACCGCGGTCCGGCCAGTCGGAAAGCGTAGAATGTACTGTTCGTCTCTTTGATATCGCCACCAAAAAATTATTCATCAACACCAACGTTGTCATCTACCTCAAACAGGGCGGGATTTTTCTCTGTGCAGGCCGAGGAAAAACAAATGACCAGGGTGTAGTGGGCATCCGCTTGGAGCAAGTACGCTTCCGGCTTGAGGGCGACGTGGTTTTGAAATTGGGTGTGCTGGACCCACAGGGGAAACCCGGAGCCTTAAGGACGTTTGTGTTCAAAGCAGGTGACCGAGGAGAAGCGAAATTGTATCTGCCGGCTCCTGGTCAAATACATTCCTCCATAGGTGAAATTGCCGCCAGATTAAATCTGGGCTTGGATGAGCGGACAGTAGCTGAATTGCAGAAACGCAGACTATCCACGCTGGCGGATATAAGACGTCAGGGCGGCTCGGAACAACTTGGGAAAATATTGCCCGAACGATCAGCTGCCGCTTTGCAAGCCATGAGCGATCTTAGCCTGGTGTGCGATGAAGTGGATGATTGCGTGCTTTTACATACTGCGGGATATTCCCATCCCGGCCGTATAGCCGCCGCCCCGAAAGACGAATTTGTCAGGGGCCTTGAAAACCGGATGGATGAAGAAAAAGCCGAAGCCATACACCAAAAAGCCGCGGTGCGCACCAATTATATCAATGCCGTGCTCCTTGGCCAGCTTGCGGACCGCGCCAACAGGTATGAAAAACTGCCCGGCTTCATGCAGGGGATTGAACTGCCCAAACCACCCTGTGAGTGCCGGGATTGCGAATCCGCGGTCAGTCCCTTGGCCTATTTGGCTGATTTACTGCGCTACGCCATGAATTATGTTTCGCTGAATGACAAAAAGCTGGAAATATCTGATCTGAAGTTTTTGCTGCACCAGCAGTTTGACCGTTTGCCCGCCTCATGTGAGTCCGTGGAAAAGAAGGTCCGCCAGGCCAGGATTGCCGTGGAAGTGCTGCGCGAACGGCTGGCCATAAGCCCCCCCGCCCCGGAGCAGCAGGAGGAACTCAATAAGGCGGAAAGAGCATATTGCCTGTCTGTTTATCGGGATTTACTTCTGCGCCTAGGCACCAGTCTGGACGAGATCAGGCTGGTGCACAGGGCGGATATGGAAAGCAAACAAAAACTTGCTGACAAACTGGCTTTGGATGACATTTCACGCCTGGAAGAACTGCGCCTTGAGCCGGAGGCAGTGAACGAACAAAAGCTGCAAACCCTTTTCGGATTGGCCAATACCCGTCCGGACCAGCATGATCCATTGGCGGACGTGCCAACACCGGGGATTGAGAAGTGGCGCTTGAATTTTCTGACGTCGCTTTGGAAAAAAGAGGATTGCCCGGAATCAGAGCTGGATGCCGGCCAGCCGGTGATTGATCCTGATGTTATCGGGCCGGATGACATGCGCTGGCCCTTTGCGGATAATCCTTTCGCACTCAGCGTGGCCGGGAATAATCCCAACCGACAATATTTGCTTTGGGAAAAAAGGCGCAAATGGGTGGATGCCAGGCTGTGCGCACTTCAGCAGATTCCTGCGATTACAGTATGCGGTGAAGCCGTGCCTGACTTGCAGGCCACGCTAGGGGCCATGCTTGAGGTTGTTGATTATAACGGCCAAACCAGGACCCCCTGGCAGAATGCAAACATAAACACCCCGGCCGAGTTGCTGGTTGAACTGGATGTGATTTACGCCAAAATGAGTTCTGGCAGCCAGGAGGCCGTTGAGGAGGCTGTGCAAAAAATCACCGGGAATCTGGCCATGCCTGTGGAGGCCTTTTGCCGCCTGCTGGAATTGAAGCGCAAACAGCAATTCTGGGCAACAGCCAACAGTGATGAAAAGCTAAGCCGGGAGGAGTGGGGTGAGTTCATCTCTATTCTGGTGCAAATTCAAAAAAGAATTTTTTATGAGGCATGGCAGGAGGAAGAAACCGGTCACAAGATCACGCTTGCTGATGAGGATTTTTGGATATCAGCGCAAGAACCTGCGGTTGGCGCCTGGCCGCCTTTGACTCTGGGGCAGGAACCGCTTGTTGATCCTGAAAAAATCAATTGCAAACAGTTGCCGGAAAGAAAAGCCGGGGTCCGCGCCAGGGAAGTGTGGGAACGGCGCCGGGACGAGATTGCACACATGGCCGATGATTTAAGGAGCAAACTGCCGGATGTTGAAGCCGCCCTGCTGATGGCCGTGGGAAATGAAGATGACAACAATGCCGCCGTGCTTGTTCTGCCCCATGATATGAATGAACTAAAGGCACGACTGGCCAGCCCGGACAACTTGGTGGTGGCAGAAGCGGAACGCAAGATTGTGCAGGATTTCCATATGCCGGTTGAAGATTTTTCCAGATTGCTGGCTATTCTTGCCAAATACGTGCAGGCGGATCCGGCCAAGAAACCCACTGAATCCGAGCAAAAGGATTTTATCCGGATTCTGGTCACGGCGCAAAAACTCAAGCGGAAATACCCGGGCTGGCTGCGGGAAGAACAAAATGTTGCCAATCCGCTGCCGTATTGGTACGCCCGCAAGGCCTTCTTGCCGGCCTGGCGGGCCGGATTGGTACAAAGGCTGAGGTGGCAAAACACCCTGCGCCGGCAGTGCGAACCGCCGATTATAGATCCTGACCTTATAGAGGCCGGTGATTTGGCCAGGCCTGTGGACGATGACCAGGCCTTCGTCCTGTGGCACACCCGGCAGGAAACACTCTCGGTCAAGCTGGGGCAAATAGAAAACAAAAGAAAGCAAGACGGTCTGGGAGCCGTGCTGGGGGAAATCATCCGGGCCACCAGCCAGGAGCTTGAAGCCTTGGCCAGGGATGAACAGGACGGCTATCCCATCGAGGCCTATTTGGCGCAGTTGCGGCTTTCCAGGCCGGCATTCGCCTATTTGCTGAACATCATAAAATTACTCGGGCAAAATGAGACGGTTCATGACTACGAGTGGAAGGAAGTGGACGCCATTTTGCTGCAGGTCTGGAAAGAATCACATTTTTATCAATGGCATGAGCAGGAAAAAAATCCGGGGCTGGTTTTAAGCCCGGAACATTTCATTGTTGACCGCCTGGCTGCGCGGGATCTGCCCAAATGGCGGGCCCGGCAGGAAATGCTTCGAAAATGGCAGGACAAACTGGAAGCACGGTATGACCAGCAAGCCGCCATCCGGAAAAGTATACAAAAAGCGGTGAGCGACACAGAGGCTTTGGCGCTTCCCGGGTTGAGGGATGCGCTGATCAAGGCGCACCCAGCCAGCAATGAGAACATGGCGGATATTCTCTCCAGGAGATTCTTCATCAGCATGCGGGAATCAGGCTGCCAGGTCACGACACGTGCCAGCCAGGCGGTTGTGAGCATACAGGGATTTTTGCAGGCCTTGCGCCTGGACCATTTGCAAAGCATGTACCCGGAATTGAAACTGGAGGCGCCGGATTTTAATGCGGATTGGAAGTGGCTGGGATCCTATGCCACGTGGCGGGCAATCCTGTTTGTGTTTTTGTATCCGGAAAACCTTTTGCTTCCAACCTTGCTTCGACAACCTACTCCCATATTCGAGTCTGTAGCGGAAAGTCTTTCTGCTGCCCAGGAAGTTACGCCGGAAAAAGTCAGTGAACAAGCGGCCATGGCCCAAACGTTGATGCAAACCACCATGAAAGTCAGCATTTACAAAGTCGTTGCTGTCGCTAATAAAATTCTTCTTTTTGGCATGGCCTGGAACGGGGATGTTGTGTGGTCCATTTGCACACCACAAAACCTCACAAATTATCAGCTGGATTATGCGCAAAGAACCATCTGGAGCAAAATACCGACAATTAGCGGGCATTTGGCAGGGGTCATCAGTGTGGGGACCTATGTTTACGTCATCGCCACAGATGGATTATATTATGACCGGCATATTATTTTCACAAGATGCGGGGTTGGCAGCATTGGTATTGACGAGGAAAGGTGTTTGCCAATAGGGGAATGGGAGGAAGCGCAAGCCAAGGATATATATATCGATAATGTGATTGCAGTGGGTAAAAACAAAGTGTTCATAGCCAGATACAATTTGTATACACAACAAATATCCATCCAAACTCTGGAGATAGCCGCTACTGGAGACGATTGGGGAGCAATGGAAGATTGTGCCGCCATCCAGCCGGGTGGGTATGTAGAGGGCCTGGGGCAGGTGATGGATGACAAATATTTTGTGGTTGGCTGTATGGTGGACCAAAGATTCAAGTACCTGCTGTATGAAGTATCCGACACCAACCAAGTAAGCGCTGCGGTGGAGATATTTACCTCGGGTACGCGAGTGCATTTTAAAAGTTATCTTGCCTTTACGGATTATACTAATCACCCGGGGAAACAATTCTATGCACTGTTTTATAAAGACGCGCAAGCGAATGAATCGGATTCTGTTCACGCCGTCCTGATAATTAAAAGTGCCAACGGTTTGACACTTGAGCATGATCTTCAGTTTGTAAATTATGACGGTGTGGAGGTTGCCAGCAACATTGTTCCATCCAACTATACGCTTTCCGGACTGAGAGTGCTGTCTGCGGCCAAACGGCCGAGCGGAGTATGGACATTATCCAGCATTGGAATTGCCGCGCATACCGACCCCAAACAAATCGGGGAACGTTCCTTTGTTACCTTAACCTGCCCTGATGATTTGTATTGTTTTATCAGCCCGAGGTCCGGCAACTCTCCTGCCTCGCGGGGAGTGAAGGATTATTTGATTGCAATGTCCGGGGAAAAGGAAAATATGTTCTATCGGCATGTTGTGGAAGCCTGCTATTTTTTGCCTATGTATTTCGCGCTACAGTTGCACCAAGCTGGATATTATGCGGAGGCGCTGGATTGGTTCCGCAGTGTTTATGATTATACGGCGCCTGTGGCTGAAAGAAAAATCTATCCGGGACTTGAGTTGGAGGAGACCATCGAAACCAGTTTTTTGCGGCCGGATGACTGGCTGGCGGACCCTCTCGATCCCCATGCCATAGCCGCCACCCGCGCCAATGCCTATACCCGCTATACCATCATGTCCATAGTGCAATGCCTGCTTGCCTACGCTGACGTCGCGTTTGCACGCGATACGGTGGAATCATTGCCTTTGGCGCAGAGCCTGTATGCAGAGGCCGAGGAATTGCTCGACAGCCCGGAGCTTATCCAAGGCTCGTCGGAATGCGATGACATTATGGGACAGCTTGAAATTGACTTGGGCATTTTAAGGCGTTCGTCAGGTGCTTTATATGCAAGAATAAAAAAACAGCTTGCATGTATTGGCGATAGGCAAATTCGCCGGGATCTGGCCGCTGATATAAAACAAATACTGAAAAGCAATCAGAATCTGTCCACGGCAATATCGCAAATATGGAATCTGCTGGAGGAGTCTTCCCGGCAAACGGTTGTTCCGGTGGCCGGAATCATCGGGAAAAAAGCGGAAACCATTAAGAAGTTGCAGGAAAAAATCATGGCCAGCGATGCGGTTTTCGAAAACGCGCTGGCCATGAATCACCTGGGGCAAATGGGGCCGGCCTGGCAGGAGTATTTCCCGGATTTCCTGCTTTCCGCAACCTTTGGTTTTTGCATACCCCGGAATCCCATTGCGGATATTTTACGCACCAAAGTCAGGATTAATCTGTGCAAGCTGAGAAACTGCCAAAATATTGCGGGTATGACACGCGCCGTGGCTGCTTTTGCCGCGGCCACAGACACGCAAACCGGCATGCCCTATCTGGCCGGTGGACAAATTGTACTGCCTGGCATATCCGCCATCCAGCCTTCGCAGTACAGATACCGTACACTCATGGCCAGAGCGAAACAACTTCTGGACTTTGCCCAACAGATGGAGAATTCCCTGCTGGCTGCCATGGAAAAAGAGGCGCAAGCAACCTATAGTATCATGAAAGCGCGTCAAGAGATGGATATGGCCAAGGCGGGGGTGAAACTTCAGGAACTGCGCATCAAGGAGGCGGAAATTGGGGTGGAGCTGGCGGAAACGCAAAAAATATCCGCTGAGATCCGGGCCGATTATTACCAGGGGCTGATCGATGCTGGCTGGACAACCTTGGAAAATGCCGCTCTTGATTTGCAAATCACCGTGGCGAGCATGCAGGAAACTATGGCCCTGGGCTATGGCATCGGGTCCTTTTGGAACGCGGCAGCGGCGTTGGAGGCGGCGCAGATGCAAATTGCCGCTTTGCAGACCACGGCCGGGGTGCTGGCCACTTATGCCAGCTATGAGCGGCGCCAGCAAGAGTGGGGATTCCAATTAAGCATGTCCCGGAATGATGTGGTAATCGGCGGGCAACAAATCAAACTGGCTGAGGCCCATGTAGGCATATCCAAAGAGGAAAAGCATATTGCCGAAATCAGCGTGCAAAATGCGGAAGATACCCTGGAGTTTCTTAGAATCAAATTCGACACTCCGGAACTCTACCGTTGGATGGGGAATACGCTGCGTCAAATATATGCGTATTTCCTGCAGCAGGCAACGGCCATGGCGCAGACAGCCAGCCGGCAATTGGAATTTGAACGCCATGAAATACCCCCCCCATTTATTCAAACTGATTATTGGGAAACCACCAATCAGGCCTTGGTCATGCAGCAAGCCGGCCAGGACGAAAAACGCCAGGGTCTCCTGGGCGCGGAAAGGCTGGCGCTGGATTTGGAAAAATTGGATTTGTACGCTTTTAAAACCGACGAAAGGCGCCTGCATCTTGCCAAAAAAATATCCCTGGCCGCTTTGTCTCCCTGGGAATTTGCGCGTTTCCGGGAAACGGGCCTCATGCTGTTTGCCACGCCCATGGAGCTTTTTGACCGTGACCACCCCGGGCATTATATGCGGCTGATTCATCATGTCAAGGTGACTGTGGTAGGCCTGATATCGCCTGCAGCGGGGATTCACGCCACCTTGACTTCTGACCGCATTTCACGCGTGGTGATAGGCGGCGATCTCTTCCAGATCACCCAGATCGCCCATGGCCCCAACCAGGTGGCCCTGTCCTCGCCGCAAGAGGCGACCGGCATCTTTGAGCTGGATCCCCAGACTGAAATTCTAAGGCCGTTTGAAGGGATCGGTGTGGATACCCACTGGGAGTTTTGCCTGCCCAAAGCCTCAAACCTGATCGATTACAGCGCCATTGCGGATGTGATTATCACCCTGGAATACACGGCGCTGAACAGCTTTGATTTTAAACATCAGGTCATAGACAGCCTGCCTGCCCGTTTTTCAGCTGACCGCGCCTTTAGTTTTAAATATAACCTGCCGGATCAGTGGTACCAGTTCAATAATCCGGAACAGTCTGCCACCCCCATGTGTGTTTGTTTTAAAACCAAAGCCGCACACTTTCCGCCCAATCTGGACAATTTTTCGACGGCGGATATCACACTGTATTTTTCCGGACGCGCAGGATTTGAGGTCCGGGTAGAGCAAATGCTTTTCAAGGAGCAGGGTCAGGAAGCCTGGATTGGCGGGGGCGCAAATACAGTGGAAAAGAGGGCCAGCACCCGCTCCTCCAACGGGGCGGCTTGGCAGATTATGCAAGGCAAACTGCCCTTTGGCGAGTGGAGAATTGAATTGCAAAACACACTGGAAATGCGCAGGCTTTTTAGGGAGGGGGAAATCACGGATGTGCTTTTCATCATATCCTACGAAGCCTATACACCGGAATGGGTGAAATGAGCCATGGGCAATAAATCCGGCACAGACATTATCTCCGCTCCCAAAGGAGGCGGTGCGCTCAAGGGTCTGGGGGAAAAATTTTCTCCGGATCTGCACACTGGCACAGGCAATTATTCAGTGCCCATAGAGCTTCCGCCCGGACGCAACGGCTTGCAGCCTACGCTGAGCCTCGATTACAGTACAGGCAACGGCAACACGCCTTTTGGCTTGGGCTGGGGGTTAAGCCTTCCCGGCATATCCCGTAAAACCGCCAAGGGCGTGCCGGTGTATGACGATGACAGGGATGTTTTTATTTTGTCAGGCAGCGAGGATTTGGCGGCAACAGCAAGGGATGGCACGGTTACCAGGTACAGGCCGCGCACCGAAGGCATGTTCGCGCGCATTGCGCATATCAAAAATCCGGAACAGGACCTGGATTATTGGGAAGTCACCGGCAAAGATGGCATGTTCAGCCGGTACGGCACCATGCATCCCATTGGCCAGGACAAACAGGCAGTGATTGTGGATCCCGCAAATTTCCGCCGAATCTATGCGTGGAAATTATCCCGGACACAGGACACCTACGGCAATCACATTGTCTTCTCATACCAGCGGGATGGAATGAGCGGGGGCGGGGGCCTGCACCGGCCCTGGGATCAGATTTATTTGCGCGACATCAGGTATGTTGATCATGGAGATCCGGCCAATCCGGACTATGTAATCAAGATCGCATTTGAGTATGAAGAGCGTCCGGACCCTTTTTCCGAATTCCGCTCCGGGTTTGAGGTGCGCACTGCTTTGCGCTGCAAAAGGATTAAGGTCTATGCCATGCTTGACCGGCCTTTTCTAACCAGAATCTATACCCTGGAATACTTCGATGAAACAAGTGGAAACAAGGATAAGCTTCCGCCAAACAGAGTCTCCCTGTTGGCGGCAATTTATGTGCAAGGCCTGCGGGAAGATGACGGCCAGATCAGCACCCAGTCCCTGCCGCCTTTGACTTTCAGTTACGGCAATTTCCGCCCCGAAAAACGCAAATTCCAGCCAGTGACAGGAAAAGGCCTTCCGCCATGTTCGCTGGCCCATCCCAACTATGAGCTGGTGGATCTTTTTGGAAATGGTTTGCCGGACATTATCGAGATCAACCATCAGGCCAGGTACTGGAGAAATTTGGGCCGGGGAAGGTTTGATTTGCCGCGCAACATGGATACTGCGCCTGCCGGCCTGTCTTTGGCTGATCCAGGGGTGCAATTAATAGACGCGGATGGAGACGGACGCGCGGATTTGCTTGTGTCCAAACCCGGTTTATGCGGGTACTTTTCATTGAATTTCAACGGCGAATGGGACCGGGGCTCATTTAAAGCATATCATCATACGCCCGGCTTTAATCTTGAAAATCCGGAAGTGCGTTTGCTTGATCTGACCGGCGATGGAGTGACTGATATCATCCGTTCAGGCGAAAGTTTTCAGTGCTTTTTCAATGATGCGGAAAAAGGTTGGAGCACAACCAGGCTGGTCAACCGGGCGCAGTTGGAGGAATTTCCGGATGTGACTTTTGCCGATCCCCACGTCAAATGGGCTGATATGACTGGCGACGGCATGACGGATATTGTGCTTATCCATGATGGACGGATAGATTACTGGCCTTCACTGGGGTATGGCGATTTTGCGGCAAGAGTGACAATGAGGAATTGCCCGCATTTTCCTTGCGGCTTTGACCCCAAACGCATTTTAATCGGTGATGTGGACGGTGACGGCGTGGCTGACCTGGCGTATGTGGATAATAATCAGGTGACATTATGGATCAACCAAAGCGGCAATGCCTGGAGTGAGCCCATAGTGATTGCCGGCACACCGGCAGTAACAGAAATGGACGCCGTGCGTTTGGTTGACTTACTGGGCACGGGCGTGGCGGGAATTTTATGGTCGCGGAATGCGCAAACCACACCCGTGGACACCATGCATTTTCTGGATTTCACCGGAGGACACAAGCCGTATTTGCTGGAAAGCATGAATAACAACATGGGGGCAATCACCCGTGTGGGATATGCTCCGTCCATTGAATGTTATTTGGCTGACCAGAAGCGGGGATTGGACTGGGTCAGCACCCTGCCGTTTCCAGTGCAGGTGGTGGCGAGGGTGGAAACCATTGATGAGATTTCCGGAGGCAAACTAACTTCAGAATACAGTTACCACCACGGTTATTGGGACGGCGCTGAAAGGGAATTCAGGGGTTTTGGCCGGGTGGATCAGCGGGATACAGAGAGTTTTCAGGATTATCATGCAACCGGGTTGGACAATAGTGGATGCGAGTTTAATTCAGTGGAAAGGAAATATTATTCACCTCCCACTGAAACCCGAACCTGGTTTCACCAGGGGCCAATCGGCCCGGAATACGGTGCCTGGCAGGAAATGGATTTAAGCGCTGAATTCTGGCCGGAAGATCCCCGGGTTTTCACGCGCGGCGAAACAACCCACCGGCTTATACTGGAATTGAATAGCCAAAACCGCAGGGCGGCAAGAGATGCGATAAGAACATTGCGGGGACGAATATTGCGGTCCGAATTTTATGCTTTGGACGGTTCAGTCTGTGAGGACCGGCCCTATACTGTTTCGGAAAGCAGTTATGGAATACGCCAGGAAGATCAGGGCCTCAAACACGGGAAGCCTGTCTTCTTTTCTTTTAGCGAAACACAGCGCACCACCCAATGGGAGCGCGGCCATGATCCCATGACCCAGATGGAGTTTGCGGGGAATTATGATGAGTTTGGCCAGTGCCGGCTCAAATTGAATGTGGCTGTACCGCGGGGACGGAATTTTAGAAAGCAGCTTGACCAGGCGGCGGAAGAAATTTATTTGGCTACCAGGACTTATACCGCCTACGCCCAGCCGGTTGATCCTGATATGTACATCCATGACCGGATTGCCCATACCACTGTTCATCAAGTGAAAGATGACAAGCGGATGAGCGCCCATGCCTTGTGGGAAGCCGTGTTGGCGGAGCAAAACGCATTGTTTCCCTCGGCAGTTTATATGCCGGAGATAGTAAGCCAAATAATCAATTATTATGACGGTGATGCCTTCAGCGGACGCCCGGTGGGCGAAATCGGGGAACACGGCGCCTTGATGAGGGCAGAACAGCTGGTGCTGACTGAGCAGATGATTGCCGATGTCTATGGCAGTGAAAGCCCGCCGTATCTGCGGCAGGGAAATTCCGGCTGGGACGTTGCCTATCCGGAAAAGTTCAAACTGCGGCTTGAGCAAAACGGCGCCGGTTATCATTACCATGGCAGCTCGCCTGGAATGTACAGCGGCGGATACTATGCGGCCATTGCGCAAAACCACTATAATGCACAAGGCCTGGTGGTTTCAACGCGCGATCCCCTTCATAACGAAACCGGAATGATATTCGACGCCTTTGCTTTATTTGCGGAGAAAACCATCACTCCGGGACCGGCGTGCCTGGAAACTGCCGCCCTCTATGATTACCAGGCCTGGCAGCCCAAAGCGGTTATCGATCAAAACGGCAATGCCACCCGGTTTGCATTTACACCGCTGGGCCTGGTGCGGAGTGTTTTTCTGCCTCCGGACGAAGGGCGCGCCAGCCATGAGTTTTCCTATGATTACCATGCTTTTGCCGAGCGGCGGCTGCCAGTTTATGTTCATCATCGGCAATTTGTATATCATGATGCGGGTGACATTTCTCCCGCCCAGCGCGGGGAATCAGTGGAAACGCGCGAGTACTCGGACGGGTTGGGCAGAATACTGCAAACGCGCATCCAGGCGGAAGCGGTGATGTTTGGGGATGAGCAATCCGGCGGGAATGTGCTCGAAACAGCGCAGAATCCCAATGCCGTCAATAACCTGTTGCGCGGGCGAACCCGGGCCGGAGACGACCCGAATGTGGTTGTAAGCGGTTGGCAGGTTTATGACAACAAAGGCAGGGTGATCGAAAAGAATGAACCGTTTTTTGCGGCCGGCTGGGATTACACCCAAGCGGGTGATTCTATCCCGGCGCAAAAAATCATTCAAAAATATGACGCCCGCGGACGTGTGTGGCAGACCATGAATACGGACCAGTCATGGCACCAGACCGTCTACGGCAAACCCGTCGATATTGCTGATCCGGATGCGTTTGTTCCGACCCCCTGGGAACACTATGTGTATGATGCCAATGATAATGCCGGCCGGACACCACTGGCGGCGGATAGCAAAAATACCCCTTTGCCTCACTTGAATACGCCCGTGAGTTTTGTGCTGGATGCCCTGGGCAGAGTGGTAGCCAAAACAGAGCGCAATGGACAGGATAGCCAAAATGACTGGCAAACAACAAAAACCGCGTATGATATTCAGGCCAACATACTTGAAATGAAGGATGCCTGGCAGCGTCCGGCGTTTTCTTACAAATATGATCTTGCCCAGAGGCAGCTCGAAGTCAAGCCACTGGACAGTGGTGCACGCATCATTGTGCTGGATGCGGCTGGAAATCAAATAGAATACCGGGACGCCAAAGGATCATGGAAATTCAACCAGTATGATGCGTTGAACCGGCTGACACACATGTGGGCCAAAGACCGGCAGGCAGAAACTGTAACCCTGCGCGAATATATTGTTTACGGCGATGATCCCCTGGTGGCCGGGGAATTGTCGGCGGCAGTCCGAAAACAGCGCAATCTATTGGGGAGGATTTACAAACACTATGATGAAGCCGGATTGATTACTTATGTTGCCTGTGATTTCAGAGACAATATCCTTGAAAAAAAGCGCCAAGTGGTTAGTGATGAAGCCATCCAGGAGGCGTTGAATAACAATCAGACTTTTCGTGTTGCCTGGCAGCCGGCCGCGCACTCCACCACAGCGGATAACTGCGATGAAATCCTAGGCCAGACCAATCCCATTTATGTCGGCACCTATGCCTATGATGGCATGGGGCGTCTAATCAAGCTCATTTTCCCGGAAACCGCCGACGGCAGCAGGAAGTCCATGCACCTTGCCTATAACCACGCCGGGGCGCTGCAAGGCGTAGAGCTGGATGGCGCGGTTTTTGTGAGGCACATCGCCTATAACGCCAGGGGTCAGCGCACCTTTATTGCCTACGGCAACAATGTAATCACCCGCTATGCGTATGACACCCAGACCTTCCGCCTGGCGCGCATGCGCTCCGAGCCATATTTGGAAACAGGGGAACACCAATTCCAGTTTTCGCAAAAACCCCTGCAGGAATATGGATATTTCTATGACTTGGCCGGAAACATCGTTGAGATAATGGATCTGGTTGAAGGATGTGGCACAGGTGCAACCCCGAATGCGCTCCAGCGCTGTTTTACGTATGATCCGCTGTACCGCTTGTTGACAGCCACCGGCAGGGAGCATGATATCCCCCTGCCCGACGTGCCGTGGAGCGATCCGGGCCAGCATGATGTGACGGCAACGCGCGCCTATACTGAAAGCTATACGTATGATTGTTTGGGGAACATGAAAAGTATCGGACGCGGCGGCAATGGACAGAGATATTTGCGAAATTTCGAGCTGGATCCAGGGACGAACCGCCTGCAAAGTTTGAAAATCGGCGACGGCTTGACGTTCGCCTATACCTATGAATATGACGAAAGCGGCAATGTCATCCGCGAGACATCCTCGCGGCATTTTGAGTGGGATCACGGCAACCGCATGCGCCTGTGCAAAATCCAACCGGACCCAGGTCCGGCTTCGGTGCAGGTTCATTATTTATACGCGGCCGGCGGGCAGAGGGTGAAAAAATATCTTGTTAAAAACGGCGAAACGGAAAGTGTGGTGTACATAGACGGTGTATTTGAATATCGCCGTACATCAGGCGTGCATGCTTGTGTGAACAATGTGCTGCACGTGCTGGACGGCGAGCAACGCATTGCCGTGACGCGCATAGGCCCGGCTTTTCACGGCGACGACACTCCGGCGGTAAAATATATACTGGGAGACCATTTGCACGGCAGCTCGCTTTGCGTGGGGCCGGACGGGCATTGGATCAACCGCGAGGAATTCACGCCCTATGCTGAAACAAGTTTTGGAAGTCATGCCTTTAAGCGCTACCGCTATTCAGGCAAGGAACGTGATACGGAGACCGGTTTGTACTATTATGGCGCCAGGTATTATGCCCCGTGGCTGGGCCGTTGGATATCAACGGATCCGGCGGGCCCTGCGGCCGGACTGAATGCCTATGCCTTTGTCAATGGAAACCCCATGAACCAAATTGACAGACATGGCTTGGAAGGAGAGGGCAATGCTGCCCAAAATGCCTCTGCCGGCCAAACTGGACATCAGAATTTAAAAAACACGCTTCAGTCAAAGGGGGGGAGAGGTCCGCGGATTCTTGGGGAAGAGGTTGTCTATCAACAACCCGAAGCCAATGTCAAAGGGTCAAGGGGTGATATCTTGACCACGACCAGAAGCATGGAGAGTAAAAATATTGATTTGAATAAATATTTAAAGAAAAACGGGGAGTTTAAAAAAGGCCCGCTGCAAAGCAAGTTGAGAAAAAATTATAGACAGGCGCTCAAACATATGGAGGCGCTTGAAAAAAACCGCGCCCGACTTGAAGCCCGCTTTGAGACCAGGGTTCCTGTGCGCGAAACCGTGGTGTATACAGTGGAGGGGCCGGCCGCAGCACAGGCGCAATTCAGAACCTTTTCCAGAAATTACATGCAACAACTGGGCGGGGAAGTCAAAGTGGGCACCCTGAATGTGTTGGGGTGTGTGGCGCCAATGGTGGTTTTGATAGCTTTGGAAAATGTGGTTGCGGAAAACAAGGAAAAGGCTGCGCGGATTATGGCCCGGTCAACGCCTCCTTCCCAGGCTGAAATAGAGCGGTGCCAGGAACAAGGGTACATATATACCCCGGCCACCAGCGATTACGGCACTTCGCCGCGCTGGACCTATAATCCTGACTGGAAGATCAAGGCGCGGGATGCAATCCTGCAAATATCGAATCCCTTTTATTCTATTGATATTGACAAATGGCTGGACAAATCTTTGCCGCCGGCTGAGCGTAGCGCCGCCCTGAATTCCACTTAACTTAACTAGCAAACTGCTGAAAAACCTCTTTTTGTCTGGACGGGATAAGACTATGGCAGCATGAATAATAAAGTCTTCACGAAACAGACGTTGCTGTCCAAATTGCACGAATACTGCCGAAGGCGTCCTTATTCTTCCAAATAATCCATCCGGTCAGGGCTGCCGTAGGCGTCCTTATTCTTCCAAATAATCCATCCGGTCAGGGCTGCCGAAGGCGTCCTTATTCTTCCAAATAACCCATCCGGTCAGGGCTGCCGAAGGCGTCCTTATTCTTCCAAATAACCCATCCGGTCAGGGCTGCCGTAGGCGTCCTTTTGCTTCCAAATAATCCATCCGGTCAGGGCTGCCGTAGGCGTCCTTTTCCTTCCGAATAATACTTCCAGTCAGGGCTGCCGAAGGCGTCCTTATTCTTCCGAACAATCCATCCAGTCAGGGCTGCCGTAGGCGTCTTTTTAATCCGAATACTCTATCCAGTTAGGACTGCCGGATATATCTTTTTGCCAAGGGGGCAGCGGAAAAGAAAAGTCCACGGCTGCAACCATTTAGGAGGACGTGCGCAATACCTGCGGTTCGTGCACGCGTTCCCGCCCCACCTTGGCAAAAAGATATATCCGGCAGTCTGGT
>JAFGIQ010000132.1 GCA_016929575.1 candidate division FCPU426 bacterium | reverse complement strand
AGGCGGGCGATCAAGTAAATGCCGATGATGGCCAAAGTCACCAGCCCCAGATAGGGCAGCAGCTTGCCGAAAATTATTTCCAGGGGTTTAACCGGCGTGGAAAGCAGCATCTCCATGGAACCCATCTCCCATTCCCGGGCCACGGTCAGGGCGGTCAGGATGATGGAAAGGATGCCCATCACCATGGCGATCAATCCAGGCACCACAAACCACTGGCTGTTGAGTTCGGGATTAAATAAAAAGCGGGTGGCCAGCGAAAGAGGCTGGCGGAGGGCCCGGCCGCTAAGTCTCTGGCTAGCAGCCTGCTGGAGCCCGGCCAGGTATGACAATATCGTGCCGGCGCTGGAATTGTCCGCGCCATCCAGCAATACTTGCACCTTCGAATCGCCGCCCAGGGCCGCAGCCTTGCCGAACCCCGGCTCTATGATCATAATGCCCTTGGCTTTTTCCTGGAACAACAGGGTTTGCGGATCCAGCCCGGCCGGAAGTGTTTGCAGTTTGAAATACTCTGACCCCTGCATGCTTTGCATGAGTTCCCGGGAAGCCCGCGTCATGTCCCGGTCCGCCACCACCAATTTGACCTCCCGGACATTAAAGTCGATGGCGTAGCCGAAAAAGATCACCATGATCACCGGCATGCCCAGGGCCCAAACCAGGGTAAATGGATCACGCACCACATGCCGGAATTCCTTGCGCGCAATCGACCATGCCCGGCTCAGGTGGAATAAAGATATCATTCTCGCTCCTTTTGCCAAACCTATTTCCACGGCTTTGCGGACAGCTTTCCTTCAGCGGTAATCGACCGAAGTCGAATACGGGTTCATGGTCAACTCTCAATTTCCGACTTCTCGGCGCCTCGCTCGGCGAGGCGCTCCCCCTCCACCAGCCGGATGAAAACATCCTCCAGCGTGGGATCAATCCGGCGGATGCGGTAGGATTTGGGAAACCGTCCGGCAATGGTTTTCCAGGCCGCCGGCTTTAACACCAGTACATGATATCTCCGTCCATACGGCTGCATGCGGGCCACCTGCGGATGAAGCTTGAGGTTTTCCAAGCGCTCCCGGGATGCTCCCTGCGGCAGATCAATTTCCAGCAAAGGTTCCGGGAATGCGGTTTTCTTCAGGCGCGACGGCGAATCGAGCGCAATGATTTTTCCATCGCGCATCAGCGCTATGCGGTGGCACTGCTCGGCTTCATCCAAATAATGGGTGGTGACAAAAATAGTCTTGCCCTGTTTGGCCAGGCGGCCGATCAGGCCCCAAAACTTGGCCCGCACGCTGGGAGCGACGCCGGCGGTGGGCTCGTCCAAAAAAATAACCTCCGGATCATGCAACATGGCTGCCACCAGCGCCAGCTGTTGCTTGATGCCGCCGGGCAGCGACTGGACCATCGCCTCCGGTGAATATCTGAAATCAATGAAATCAAACAATGCGCGCGTCCGGCTGGACAGTTGGGCCGGCGTCAGCTTGCGCAACGCGGCGGTAAAAGCCAGATTCTCCGCCACGCTCAAGTCGTTATAGAGCGTGAAACGCTGTGACATGTATCCTATCTTGGTTTTTACCTGCTGGGCGGCGGTGGTGCAGCTTATTCCCGCCACGCTGGCCTCGCCTTTGCTGGGCACCAGCAGACCGCACAAGACACGGATGGTGGTGGTTTTGCCCGCGCCATTGGCGCCCAGAAAGCCGAAAATCTCCCCCCCCTGTACGGCAAAGGAAATATTGTCCACCGCCGTGAAGGAGCCGAACCGCACGGTCAGATTGCTGGCCTGAACCACCGGTCGTTTTTTCACGGCCTGACCTCCTGCCCGGCTTTCAGAAAGAAGGCCTCAAAATTGTCCGCTTGCACCTGTTCCAAAATACTGCGCGGTTCGCCGCTGGCCAGCAACCTTCCCTCCTCCAAAATATGCACCCGGCTGCAACGCTCGGCCTCGTCCATGTAGGCGGTGGATACAATAACCGTGATTTTTTTCCGCACCAGCCGGTACAAAAGTTCCCAAAACTCCCGCCGGCTGATCGGATCCACGCCGTTGGTCGGTTCATCCAGCAACACCAGAGAGGGCGACTGCAGCAGCGCGCACATCAATCCCAGCTTTTTATACATGCCGCCGGAAAGTTTTCCGGCCGGCCGGTCCTGAAACTTTTCCAGTCGTGTCAAATGCAGCAATTCCAGGCGCCTGGCTTGGTAGACGGCCTTCGGGATCTGGTACAGGTCGCGGAAAAAATCCAGATGCTCGGACACGGACAAATCCGCATACAAACTCTGCTGCTGCGGCATGTAGGCAAAACCGGGCCGCACTTCGGCAAATCGTTTTGGTTTCCCGTCCGCCTGGTAAATGATCTCCCCCTGCGTGGGGTGCAGCAACCCGATCAACTGCCGCAATAACGTGGTTTTCCCTGCGCCGTCAGGCCCGATGAGGCCGTGCAAACGTCCGGATTCAAACACCAGGGAAACGCCTTTGAGCGCCTCCACGCTGCCGAAGGTTTTTTTAAGATTTTTTATTGCCATGCTGATCTGGGGCATAGAACCCTCTTTGCTGTCTGACCGACCAGACCTGCCGGACTGTTCGGACTATTCTTTCGGCAGCCTGACCTCGATCGTCATTCCGGGTTTAAGGATCCCCGCCGGATTGGCAAAAACGACTTTGACGCCGTACACCAGCCGGGTACGCTCGCTGCGGGTTTGAACATTTTTTGGTGTAAACTCCGCCTCATCCCGGATTAAAACCAGGGTGCCGGGAAAGCTTTTGTCCGGCATTTCCGGCAGCAACCCTTCCACGGTTTGGCCCACTGCGAGCTTGGCCAGTTTGGGTTGCTCTACATATATAAAGGCGTACACTTCCGATAAATCACCGAGATTAAACAACGGCATCCCCGGGGCCACCATCTCCCCTGCTTCGCGGTACGATTCCAGCACCTTGCCGGCACGGGGCGCGGTGATTGTGCACCAATCCACCAACAGCGCGGTCTGGTCGCGCTGACCCTTAAGTTTGTCCACCTGGCTTTGGTTCAAGGCGCCGCTGGCCAGCAGCTCCTTTCCGCGCTTGTATTCCTTGGCCGCCAAATCAGCCGCCAGTTTCATGTCCTCGCCACTCAAGGTCATCAAGGGCTGGCCCGCCTGGACCGCCTCCCCTTCCTTAACCCGGATTGCATCGATTACCGAAGCAACCCGGCTGGAGATTAAAACCTCCGTGGCTTCTATCGTGCCAGCATACAGGAATTCCCCGGGTTGGGTAAGCCACCAGACCAGTCCTCCCAAGCCGGATAAAACGAGAATTGCGATAATCGGTTTGAGCGGATTGACTTTGTGCATGATTCTCACTCCTTTTCAGCGGATAAACTCTCCAGCATGGCAAGCTGGATCAGCCGCTGGACTTTGTTCAAAGCCGCCTGGGTGCCGGATTCCAGGGCTTTGAGATTGGCGGCCTGCACATCCAGGTAGTCGGCACGTCCGGCGCGAAATGCGGAATACGCCACGGCCGCGAGTTCGGCGGTTTCTTTCTCTATCTTATCCAGCAGCGGCTGACCGGCTTGCAGTTCAGACAGCCGGTCCCGGGCCTTGTTCCAGGCCAGCGCCAGTTCCTCTCGGGTGTAGGCCGCTTGTTGCTCCTGCGCACGCGCGGCCAGGGTTTTTTCCTTTTCCTGGTTCACCACCCGGTTGCCCTCCCACAGCGGCCAGCTGGCCTTGATGGACAGCATGTTCTGATTATACTGTTCCTGCACCGGACCATCGGGGTAATCCAGACTGGTTTTGACCGCCACGCTCAGCCTGGGCCAATGCCCGGCAGAGATCGCAAAGGCCGAGGCCTGGGCTGATTCTGCCAGGGCCATAAACACAGCGGCCTGGGGATGGTCCGCCGCCGTTGGCTGCCCGGCTTGTGTCTCGAACCGGGCCAGGGATTCCTCCAGGGGATCCAGCTCCAGATACAGGCTCGGCTGCTCAAACCCGGCCAGCGGCTTGTCTTCAGCCTGGGTATACCATGGTTTGGAAGCGTCGATGTGCGTCTGGCCGGTCAGACGGTTTAAATCGCGCAGCGCCAGGGCCAGATCGGTTTGAGCGGATTGCAGCTGTCGCTCCCGGCCGAGCGCCTCCACATGGCTGGCCAGCAAGTCCATGCGGCTGGCGGCGCCGGCCCGCGCCTTGGCCTGAATGTCGCGATACTGGGCTTGGGCCAGGCGCGCGGACTGATTGATCAGGCGCAGTCTTTCCGCCGCCAGCTGGGCTTGAAAATACGCCAGTCTCACCTTAAGCACGGTCTCCCGCTGCAGCACGCGCAATTCCTCCTGTTTGGCGCGGGCCAGGGCTTGCAGCGCCTGCCAGCTGTTGTACACCGCGAAAGAATCCCACGCGTTCCATGCCGCCTGCAGGCCGATCGAATAATTGTGGTGATCCCCCAAAGTTATAGTTTGTGTCCGCCCTGGCCCCGCCGGCAGATCAAACGCGCTGAGTTCGGATAAATAGGTATAGCTGCCTTCCAGGCTCAGCTTTGGCCAAAACAAAGAGTACTGCCCGTCCGCCGCGCTTTGGGTTGACTTTGCTTCCTGGAGCTTGGACGCGATACGTGCGGAACAGGTCTGCGCCCGGGCCTCGGCTTGAACCAGGGGCAGCGTCATGGTCAGCGGCCCGGCCGGCGCGGCGGTCGGCAGCCCGAGCAACAGCAGCGCTGCGCAGAGGGTTGAGCGGATATTGTCTCTCATGCTTTCCTCCTTGGGCCGGATGCGGTTTTCAGTTGACGATCCAACTGGCCTGCCAACATGCGATCCGCCAGCTGGTTGATCTGGCGGGCGTCTTCAGTGGTCATGCTTTCCAATTCCTTCCGCGGAGCCAGGGCATCAAACAGCAGCCGCATCCGCTGTTCAATCATCCGGTCAGAAATGAGGAAAGGCAGCACCATCCGCTTGCCCCATTCATAGGGGGGGCTGAGTTTGACCTGCTCCAGGATGGTCATCACCACCACCGGGCCGAATATTCCGGCCATCAGGCTCATCATCACCGTGGGCAGCGGTATGTTGGAAATCAGCCCCTCGCGCTGGCATTGACGCACAAGGCGCAGCAGTATCACTCCATGCCGGGGCAGGAATTTTTCCAGCAGCCGGATAGTGGGCTGATGATTGGACATGACATCCTTGATCAGGGCCAGGAGCAGCTTGCGGTTTTCCTTGCCGAATTTCACCAGCGCGGCGATGGCGTTGCGCAACTGTTCCCGGGCGGTTTCACCCTCCGCCGCCCCCAAAGTGAAATTCCGGTATAATTTATCGTAAAATTCCTCGGCCACCCGTTTGACGAACTCATCTTTATTTTTGAAATAATAATGAAACATGCCCAGATTAACATTGGCTTTTTTAGCCACCGCCCGCATGCTCAAACCGGAATAGCCGGTCGAGGGCAAAAGCGCCAGGGCGGCGCTTATGAGTTTTTGATCAAGGTTGCGCGAGGGTCTGGTCATGGCAGCTCCTTATATTATACGATAAGATTAATTACACTATATGTATAGTTACAATAATACTATACATTCCGTATAATAAACTGTCAAGCGTAAACTGTTTTTTTATTTTTCGGCCGCCGGAACATTCCTGCACAAAAAGCGTTCACACCGGCAGCTTCAATACCGCGCCGGCGTGTTCTTGCCCTCCAGGGAAGGATGATTGGTCACGAATGAGGATGGGTGCCCGGTCATTTTTTCTTGTCTTCACCATTCCTGCCGGACCTGTTTTTGGCAGCGTCAAATAACATTGCCGCCATCACCACGGGAAAAAGGAGGATTTGCATGAGCAAAAAGAGAAATCCAAATTGAACCGTGGTCTCTGGTCGGAGCGCCACCGGATCACATGTATATCGAATTTTCCGTTGCTGTAGAACCCGGCAAAGACGAATGAATAAATCACGGGGTTCAAAAGGCTTGAGAATCACCTCCGCCGCACCCAGGGCAAAAGCTCTGGCCATCCTTTCCGGTGTATTGACGCTGGCCGACACCACGACCACCGGAAAGGAGTGTTTCTTTTTCCGCAACTTCATCATGACTTCATAGCCGTCAATCCCCGGCATGAATATGCCCGTCATCAGCAGGTCTGGCACACAGCGTTTGAGGCTTGATAAAAACTCTGCGCCGTTTCCATAAATCCGTAGATCGCACCGTGTAAAGCAGGCCTCAATGATATAGCGCATGGCTGCAGCAACATCCGCATCGTCTTCCAACAGTGCCAATGCCAATGTCTTTTTTTTCATTGTTTTGGGATTGCCGGAGCGGAAGTTTGGTACAACGCCCCGTTTGCTCTTGACAAAAGCCGTCATGGCGCGCTTTTCCAATTATGGTTTCGCCCTTTTTTGGGCATCAAGCCTGCCGCGCGGGGGACACCCCGGGTTTATTCCAGGCGCAAAAAAACCGGGTGTGAAAAAACATAGGAAGCGAACTCTACCGCGTTCATGACCTATAGGCCTTTACATCCCTTTGCTTCATCCCGTCTATTAGCAGGCTGCTTAAAAACCTCCTTCCGCCCGAACGGGATAAGGCTATGGCAGCATGAATAATAAAGTCTCCGCGAAAAAGACTGATTTTTCCACTTTT
>JAFGIQ010000131.1 GCA_016929575.1 candidate division FCPU426 bacterium | reverse complement strand
TACAATCCGCAGGAACTGGACTTTGAAAACCGCCGCCGGCAAAACGTGGGCGGCAAAGAGGGCGGAACAGCCCAGCTGCTGCGCGGCAACGGCAAAGCACTGGTGCCGGAAAAGAATGCGCGCTATTGGCGCCGCCGGCAAAAAAGCAGTCTTTTGGCAATGAAAGGCGAGGATCATGAGAATAGGATTGACTTATGACCTGAAAAGTGTTTACCTGGCAGCCGGCTATTCCGAAGAAGAAGTGGCGGAATTTGACAGTGAGGAAACCATCCAGGCCTTGGCCGAAACGCTGAAGCGCCTGGGACACACCCCTGTTTTTATCGGCAATATTTTCGCGCTGGCCAAACAGCTGTGCAGCCGCCAAACCTGGGATTTGGTGTTTAATCTCACCGAAGGCCTGTTCGGGCGTTCGCGCGAGGCGCAGGTGCCTGCGCTGCTCGAAGCCTACCAGCTGCCTTATACTTTCAGCGATCCCTTGACCTTGGCCGCAGCTTTGGACAAAGGCATATGCAAACGCATTGTCCGGGCAGCCGGCATTCAAACTCCGGACTTTTTCCTCGTGGAAGAAGCGGCGGATGCAAATCGATTGCTGCGGCAGGCGGGTTTGGCTTTTCCGCTTTTTACCAAGCCTATTGCCGAGGGCACGGGCAAGGGGATCAGCGCCCGCTCGGTGATAAAATCCGACCGGGAGTTCGCGGAAAGAGTGCATGAAATCCTCGCTTGTTTCCGTCAGCCCGTATTGGTGGAATCATACCTGCCGGGCCGGGAGTATACTGTCGGCATCCTGGGATCGGGCAAACAGGCCCGTGTCCTGGGAGTGCTGGAAATCCTCTTTGGCAAGCAGGCCGAGGCGGATGTGTACTCGTTTATGAACAAAAAGGAATATATCAGCCGGGTGGAATACCGTTTGGTCACAGAGGCAACACTGGTGCGGGCGGCCGGCGATTTGGCCCTGGCCGCTTATCGCGCCCTCGGCTGCCGTGACGCGGGCCGGGTGGATCTGCGCGCGGACGGAGAAGGTGCTTTGCATTTTTTGGAAATCAATCCCTTGGCCGGCCTGCATCCCCAGCATTCGGACCTTCCCATTTTGGCTGCGCATTGCGGTTTGGCGTATGACGATTTGATTGCCGGAATTTTGCAATCAGCCGCCGCACGCATCAAACCCTTGCCCGCCGAGCCCGTGGGACCGGCAACGGTCACTTACTGAGAAACAGAGGTTTTAAAGTTATGCGTATTGCCGTTTGTTTTAATCAGCCGGACTCCCAGCTGCCGGATGCAGTGGATATCCACGCCGAAGTCGGATTGGTAACCGAGATGCTTCAAAGCCTGGGACACACCTTCCGGCTTTTTCCCTTCCAGATCAATCAAAACGTGCAGGCGGAAAGCCTCCAGGGATTGCGTGCTTATGCGCCGGAAGTGGTTTTCAATTTGGTGGAAAGCTACGGCGATGATCCGCGTATCCAGGCCGAAGTGGCCGGCTGGTGGGAATCCCTTAAAATTCCCTACACCGGCTGTCCGGCCGAGGCGCTCTTGACGACCACGGATAAAACCCTGGCCAAGGTCCGGTTGATCCAGGCGGGCATCAACACTCCGCCGTGGCAGATTTATGACAATGAACCTTTCACGGTTTCCATCCCTCCTCCGTGGATATGCAAGCCGGCATGGGAAGACGCCTCCGTGGGCATCAACGACCAAGCCGTGGTGTACGAGCACACGCTCCTGCTCGAGCGTTTGCGCCTATTGTCCGGCCAACACCCCGGCCAGCCCCTGCTGGTGGAAACCTTTATTGACGGGCGCGAGTTTAATGTAAGCCTGCTGGAAGCGGAGGACCAAACCGTTGAAGCCATGCCTCCGGCGGAATTGGTTTTCCAATCATGGCCGGCCGAAAAACCCCGCATCGTCAATTACGCGGCCAAATGGATTCCGGATTCCCTCGAATACATCCAGATCCAGCGCTCTTTCGAGATCACCGCCGCCTTGTCTAAAAAGCTCAACACTGTGGCCCGCAAATGCTGGAAGGTTTTCCGCCTGCGCGGATATGCCCGCATCGATTGCCGGCAGGACCGTGACGGCCGCTTGTATGTGATTGAGATCAATGCCAATCCCGGCATTGCCCCGGATTCAGGATTTATTGCCGCAACCGCGCGCAAAGGGCATGCGCCTGCCGAAGTGATACGGCGCATTCTGGCTGCTGCCAGGAATACATTCTCCCGAAAGGTTGGAGCAGTACCATGCCTTTGACCATTACCCATCCCCAAGCCCAGTGTTTGGAAACACCCGCTTTTTTATTGCGTTCCTGTCCCCAGCCTGAAGACCGCCAGTCCTTGCTGAAAGTGCTGATGGATTCGCTTTTTTTCCATCCCTGTGAAATCAACGTGGCCTTGGAGCTTTTTGAGGACTGTTTGCTCAGGGGGGACGCCAGCCCCTATCGTTTCCTTTTTGCGGACCAAGACAATGCCCTGGTCGGTTTTTGCAGCTACGGCCCCATTGCCGTGGCCCCGGAACGGTATGATCTCTATTGGATAGCGGTCCACCCCCAGGTCCAGCATCTCGGCATCGGCAGCCGCCTCTTGCAGGCGGCGGAAGCTGCCATGCGCACAGGGGGTGGAAAAATCATTTTCATCGAGACGTCGTCGCGACCTTTGTATGATCGCACGCGCCTTTTTTATCTCAAACATCAATACCAGCAGGTGGCCTGCATCCCCTCCTATTACGCCGAGGGTGACAATCGGCTGGTATACATGAAAATGTTGTAAACCACGGTTCGCATGTTCTCCATCCGCCAGATCTATGATGATGAAATCCCCGCCAACCAACTTGCCATTCAGCAGGTGCAGGCCATCATCCGCGAGCAATTTCCCTTGATTGCTGAGACGGAAGTAAAAGAAATACCGGATGGACTGGGAAACCCCATCAAGTACAAATTCCGTTCCATCCTGTTTGTGGCGGAAAGCAGCAACAATGTTGTCCGTGGATTTGCCCTGCTGAAACAGGCCCCGGATTTGGGCTTTTGTCTGCTTGATCTCATTGCCACCACTCCCCGGCGTATGGGCAAGGGCATCGGCAGCGTGTTGTATGAACGCGTGCGGGAGGAATGCCTCCATTTGGGCGTCAGCGGCCTTTTTTTCGAATGCCTGCCGGATGATCCCAAACTTTGCCGCAACCCGGAAATCCTGAAACAAAACATCTCGCGCTTGCGCTTCTATGAAAAATACGGCGCCCGGCCCATCATCCGCACCCTGTATGAAACCCCCCTCAGTCCGGAAGATGACAATCCCCCTTATCTGGTGTTTGACGATCTGGGCCAAAACCGACCACTCTCCCGCATGCGCGCCCAGGCCATTGTGCGGGCCATTCTGGAAAGAAAATATGCGCAGTTGTGCCCGCAGGAATACATTGACCGCGTGGTGGCCTCCTTCCAAGACGATCCCGTGGTCCTGCGCCCGCCCCGCTATGCCAAGCTGCCCTCCCCGCCTGTATCCCTTGGCATCCCGTTGGATAAAAAAATCATCCTGGTGGTCAACGACCGCCATGGCCTGCACTATATCAAGCAAAGCGGTTATGTGGAAGCCCCGGTGCGCATCGAAACCATCCTTAAGGAACTGGAGCCGAGCGGACTTTTCCAGTCCCAGCCGGCGCGGGTGTTTAAGGAAAAACATCTTTATGAAGTGCATGCCTCCGACTACCTGAATTACCTGAAAAAAGTCTGCCTGTCCCTGGCGCCCGCCTCCTCCGTTTATCCTTATGTTTTTCCGGTAAGAAATCATACCCGCCCGCCCAAGGATCTTACTATCCGCGCCGGCTACTTTTGCATGGACACCTTCACCCCGCTTAACCAAAATGCCTATCTTGCGGCCCGGCGCGCGGTCGACTGCGCCTTAACCGCGGCTGAACACCTGCTCAGCGGCAGACGCCTGGCCTACGCCTTGGTCAGGCCTCCCGGCCATCATGCCGAGCACAGGGCTTTTGGCGGTTTTTGTTATTTTAACACTGCGGCCATTGCCGCCCATTTCCTCAGCCGCTATGGTAAAATCGCCATTCTCGACATTGACTACCATCACGGCAACGGCCAGCAGGAGATCTTCTATCAACGCCCGGATGTCTACACCCTCTCCCTGCACGGCCATCCGAATTTCTCCTACCCCTATTTTTCCGGATTCAAAGATGAGCGCGGTTACGGCGGGGGGCTGGGCTACAATCTGAATTTCCCCCTGCCCGAAACCCTGTCTCCCGAAACCTACCGCCAGGTCCTGGCAGTTGCACTGCAAAAAATAAGCCGCTTTCGCCCCCATTTTTTAATTGTGGCTTTTGGCGCAGATACCGCCAAGGACGATCCCACCGGTTCCTGGTCTTTCCGCACCAATGATTTTCGCATGCACGGCCGCATGATCTCCGGTCTGCGGCTGCCGACGCTGGTCGTGCAGGAAGGCGGATACCGGGTGCGCACCCTGGGGCAAAACGTGCATCATTTTTTGCGAGGCCTGTGGGAAGGCATGTATGTCCCCCTTCCGCCGGATAAACCTGGCCATTGAACTGCCGCCCCACGGGCTAAAGCCCGCGGCCCAACTTCAACCCTGCCTGTCCCTGCTTTTCGGCGGGAGACATCCACAACGCTGCGTGTCTCGCCTTGCCCGCAGGACTTGCCCGGAGGACCTGCAAAGCGGGCAAAAAAACGCATCCCACCTTCCGGCGTTTTTTTCCGTTGCTTTTCCATTTTTTCCATGTACAATCATTGTCAACTAATTTTTTATTATTGGTTAACAATTCCTTATCTTTCTGCAGGAGCCCATGGAAACGCGCGTACGGACCGGAATCCACCCGGATATCATGGAAGCCTATTGTGTCTTGGAGGGAAAACCCTTGTCCCGGACGCTGGCCCAACGTCTGGTGCTGGTGGACAGCGGGCAGCTGCTGGACCTGGTCTCCCTGGCCAACAAGGTTCGTAATAAATTCTCCCCGGCCGCGTACACCTGCACGATTTTCAATGCCAAGTCAGGCGTCTGCAGCGAGGATTGCCGGTTTTGCGCCCAGTCAAGCCATCATGCCGCACCCATTGAAGTATATCCGCTGGTTTCAGAATCCGCCATCCTGGCCGCTGCGGAGAAAGCCTCATCCAACCAGGTCCGCAGCTTCGGCATTGTCACCAGCGGATTCGGCTATGACCGCATTACCCGTGAGTTTCGCAGCATCACCCGGGCGATTCATCTCATCCATGACCGTTATCCGGAGCTGGCGGTGTGCGCTTCACTGGGCGTGCTCAGCCCGGAGACCGCCGGGGCGCTGGCAAAGGCGGGCATCAGCCATTACAATATCAACCTCCAGGTGAATCCCGCGCGCTATGCAAAATTAATCTCAACCACGCATACGGTCGAGGCGCGGATCGAAACCATTGCCCTGCTCCAGGAATGCGGCATAAAAACCTGCGTGGGCGGCATTATCGGGGTGGGTGAAAACATGTCCGACCGCGTGGAACTGGCCTATGTTTTAAAGGATCTGGACGTGGATGTGATTCCGATCAATGTCTTGATCCCCATCGCCAATACCGCGCTTGCGTCCCAGCCTCCCATTCCGGCGGCGGAAGTTGCCAAAACTTTTGCCTTGTTCCGTTTGATCCACCCCGGCAAGGTCATCAAGTTTGCGGCCGGCCGGGAAACCCTGATGAAGGATTTCCAAGGATTGCTCATGCTTGCGGGCGCCAACGGTTTTTTAACCGGCGGCTACCTGACCACCCGCGGCCGGGAAGCAGCCGAGGACCAGGCCTTTTTAACGGCCTTGTCTGGTTTTTAGACTGAAACCTCTGAAAAAGGTTTAATAGCCATCCGCCTGAATGGATGTTTGGGATGGGGATAAGACGGCGTTCAGCGAAAAAGACTGGTATTGCTACTTTT
>JAFGIQ010000130.1 GCA_016929575.1 candidate division FCPU426 bacterium | reverse complement strand
GCACCAGGGCCCGCGTGCGCGGAGTGATGCGCCGGCGCACTTCCCCCGGATCCAGGGTGTAGGTTTCCGGATCGATATCCGCCAGTACCGGCGTGGCTCCAACCAAGGCAACCGCCGAAGCCGTGGCGACAAAAGTAAAATCCGGCACAATCACCTCGTCGCCAGGGCCGATATCCAAGGCCCTCAGCGCCAGCACCAGGGCGTCGGTGCCGGAATTGACCCCCACGCCGTAGCGGACATTGCACCAACGGGCGGATTCCTGCTCCAGCTTTTGCACTTCCTTTCCCAGAATAAAGGCCCCTCCCTCGATCACCTGAGCCAGGGCCTGCAAAAGCTCTTTTTTCAACCCGTGGTGCTGCTTGGGGATGTTGACAAAGCGTACTTCTGATCCTGCCTCTCCATGTGTAAAGCGCTTCATCTACCTCGCGGCTCCTTTTTATCCGCGCGTTGGTCACATGCGCGTGGGCTTGATATCCCCGTTTTACAGCCGCGGCTTTCCGCCCCGGCGGTTAAAACAGCCTAGGGATTTCCCTTGACTATCTGGTATTGGTGAATGCCATACCCGCCGGAGACATAAATCAGCCCTTCAGCGTCCGCGGCCATGACTGCCGGATAGGATACCGCCAAATCCCGCATCAGTTTTCCTTCAAGCGTATACACGAATACTCTTTGGTTGTCGTGTTCGCACAGATAGACCAGCTTGCCCTCCACATCCACATCCGGATTGCCGAAAGGCTGGAAGCGCGGTTTCCAGGCGCGCAGCAGTTTCCCCCGCGGCGAAAAAATCGAGATCTGCCCGGCGCCGCGGTTGGCCACATACAGATTCCCGTCCGCATCGCAGTCCATAAAGCCGGGGTTCTGCAGCGCCTCCCCGCCAAAGCGGCTCTGTTCCTTGCCCTCGGCATCAAAGCTGATGATGTTGCCTGTTGATCCGTCGCCGACGTAGACATTGCCCTTGTCATCCGCGGCAATGCCCCAGGGCGCCGGCACCTGCCATACGCGCAGGAGTTTGTAGGTCGGTGAAAACATGGCCACTTCCGAGCGGTTCTTTTGGGTTACATAGAGGTTTCCTTCCCCGTCAAAGGCCGCATCCGTGGGCAGAAAATCCTTGGTCTGCGCTTGTCCGTCCGGCGCGACTTCATGTTTGCCCTGTTTGTCCAGGTCAATGATGTGCGAACCGTCATTTTTATTCCATACCAACACTTTGTTAAAATTGCCGTCCACCAGGCATACCCTGCCGCTGGGGTTGTGAACCCTGATCTGGCCCGGCCCCCAGAATTGCCCCGGTTGTTCAGGCGGCCCTCCCCTTTGGCCAATGACCCGCAGCTGCTGGAGCTTGCCCTGCACTTCAATCTTGCCTTTCAAAATCAGGGTGACTTCCACGGAAACCAGCACCACCATGGCCACGATGACAACCTGCAGCCAGAATTTTTTGCCTTTGCCGGCAAGCCCCTGCCCGACTCCTTCCCAGGAGGAAAACAGCGCGCCGCCCGGGCGGGCGGAGGCTGATTCCTGAACTGCCGCGCCGGCCCTGTCAGCTGCCGCGCTTTTGGCGGTCATATCCTTCCGTGCGGATTGATCCGCGGTTTTGCCGCTCGCCCGCCGGCCTGCTGGTTTTTTTGGCAGACCGCTTGCTTTGGACGGCTTGGTCCTTTCTTTTCCCGCTTTTTTAGTAGCCATATTTCTCTCCCCTTGTTTTGTATTTGGGAAAAAACACAATGCAGCACATATTATCCTACACCTACCAATGATCCACAACCAGCATTTGTATTGCCACCGTATTAATATAGGAAAGCGCAAGCATGGCTAAAAAAACCACCCTCCAGCCCCCTCCCATCTCCTGGAATGGTTCCTGCCCTCCGGGTTTGAGCATGTAGCGCAGCGGCTGTTTTCCCTGCCACAGCGCCAGCGCGGCGGTTGCGGCCATAAAAATATTGAACAGCATGTACTCGCGCTCGGTTTCCTGCCGGCCCACGCCCATGACGCAAGGAATGAGCATGGTGACCAGCCCCAGCCAGGGCAGGACGTCGTTTTTCCAGTCGCCCTGAAAAATCTCCTTCCAGCGCACGAGATACAGGCCCACGCCTACGACACCCACAAAGTTGAAATAGGAAAACCACGCCAGCCAGGCGCCCACAAACCAGGGATGCAGGTTGCCGCCGTGTTTATTCACGTAGTACATGACGTGCTTGATCATGGCCAGATAATCGAATCTCCAGCCGGTGCTGATTTCCACCAGCAGATAAGGAACGGCAATTCCCGCCAGAAAAAGCAGGGTCCGCAGGCCGGCTGCTTGCACATAGGGCCAAAAACCCCTTTGGGGAAATCCTTCATTGCGCAGCATGTAGACCGCCATCAGCATCAGCGCCGGCATGATCAGCGGGGTGACATAATTCGTAGCCGCGATGCCGGCCACGGCCAAGCCCGCCAGTATCATAACCAGGGCCCTTTTACGGCGGCAGCCGATGATAATCAGCGCCAAGGCCCAGGCGGTCAGGGTCGCAGTCAAGGCGTCCAGGGTGATATGGTTGAGGATCAAGGTGGCGGGCATTACCATATACAACCCGGCTGTATAAAAACCCAGTTCGCGATTATACAGCTCTTTGCCGATCAAATACATGGGAAAAACGCCGGTCCAAGCCAGTGCGCCCAGGCCGATGGCTATCCAATACAGGTTGTCGCCGGTCAGCTGAATGAGCAGCCAGTTCAATACAATATGGAAGGGAGGATGCGTGGCGGGGAAGGAGACATAACGGAATATTTCCTTGGTGGCATAGGTTCCCACCATGCTCCAGACTTCGCCAAACGTGTTGAATTCCTTGGCGACGGCGTAAAAGTTATAGTGCACGGATTTTACCTGCAGGGGCAGAATATGCCAGCCGGAAGCGGATAAATAGGCAATGGTGAGCCCGCCGGCATTGCCCAGCAGGTAAAGCAACGCCAGGCTTTTCCAGGCGCCCAGCCATTTTTGTCCCTTGAGAATCATTGCATAGGAAAACAAAAGGAGCAGCAAATACAAAGACGGCAGCCAGAGTTTTCCCCATTCCCTGAAAGTGGCGGAAGCGATGTCGCCGATCACCCCGTGCCAGCGCAAAACAAAAAACCAATTCATGACCGCCGTATAGTCATAGACGGAAACATATTTTTTCGCCAGGACAATGACCAGCGCCATGACGCCTGCAGCCAGCACCAGCATCAGGCCCATGCTGCGCAAACGCTGTGTCCGGCTTGGCTCCCTGGTGCTCCGTTCCGGACCGCCGGACGACAGCGGCGGGTGAAAGAGCAGCACCAGCCCCATGCTGGCCGCCATCAACAGCATGACGGTTTTCGTGCTCGAATCCCAGCCAAAGGAGGATTGATAGGCGGTTTTGTTGTACACCATCACGACGGCACCGACCAGCAGGGCCTTGAGCAAGGGGATCCGGTACTGCCCGCCTTTGACCAGCCAGAGCAGCACCACCAGCGCGGAAAGGGTGTTGAAAATCCCGATGATGACATTGCCCGAACCCAACAGCTGTTTCTGCCCGGCCAGCATCAATCCCACGGCCACGGCCAGCATCACCACCCAGCCAATGCTTACCTTCCTGTTTTGATTAAATACCTGCATGCGTTTGCTCCTTTTAATATACTCGTTGGCATTATCACCACGAAGGCGTGCCCGGCGCATGCCGGGCACGACGAAAGACCTGCCGGATGTTTTTACTGCCGAAAAATGTTTTTTATTCTTGGTGTGCTTCGTGTCTTCGTGGCAATACATCGGTACCGTTTTATATGCGCCGGCTTCCGCTCACAACCGCTGTTACCGCCAGGACGACCACTGGTTGAATATCCACACTTTAACCTGTCCGGGAATGACAAACATGGTCAGATACTGCGCCAACCAATATAGTTTGTCAGCCCAGGTGCAGGTATAGCCGTATGCGTTCCAGGCCTTTTTTCTTGCTTGCAGCGTCTTTTCTTCCATCCGCCGCAGCGAACCCGTGGTCATGGACCTGGGCACCACCCGGTAATGAATCAGGGTGTCCGGCAGATTGCCGAACCGGGCGTGCAGTCCGATCCGGAAATATAATTCATAGTCCTCCGCCGGGTTGTAGGCCGGATCATAAAGCCCGGTTTTGGCCAACACCGCCTTGCGCATAATAACCGCGGGATGCGAAAAGGGGCTGTAGCGGAAGATATGCCTGCGGATCTCTCTGTCTTGCAGGTGATATCTCCTTTGGCCGATGATCCTGCCTCTGGCATCCATGACTTTCATGCTGCCTCCGGAAATCCCCACCTCCGGATGTTTGTCCATATACTGCACCTGTTTTTCCAGGCGGTCGGGCAGGGCAAAGTCGTCCGCATCCATGCGGACAATGTATTCCCCCCGGGCCGCATCAATGCCGCGGTTCAACGTGTGGCTCAACCGCAGGTTGCTGTCATTGCGCAGCGCGATGATGCGGCGATCCTGCCTGGCCTGCGCCCGGATGATGGCCCAGCTTTCATCCTGGCTGGCGTCGTCAATAATGATAAATTCATACTCCCCGAAGGTTTGCCGCACAATGCTCTCCACTGCCTGGTGCAAATAAGGAGCGGCATTGAAAACCGGCATCACCACCGAAACCTTTGGTGCTTTGGTGGTTTGGATTTGGGAATGGTTGTTAACGGCCATTTCCTTTCACCACGCCAATCTGGTAGGTAAGCCACCAATTGCATACTTGAATGCGTTCCAGGATTTCTTCAAAACCATCCAGGATGGCCAGCAGCCAGGCTGCATCCCACGGCAGGCACCGGCTTTCGGCCAAACCATAAACGTACTGCGGGTCCGCCGCCTGCAGGAAGCGGCGGAAAAAACGCTGCGAAAAATGCTGGTGGTTGCCAAAAAGCGTCAGATGCACATAAAAAACAGGATTGTAGCGGTTGGCCTCAACCACGACAATGCTCCCCCCGGGCCGCGTGACCCGCTGCAGCTCCCGCATGGCCCGGCCTGGATTGCGGACATGATGAAAGGTGTCCTTGATCCAGACCGCGTCAAATTGACCGTTGCCAAAGGGCAGCTGCTCGGCCGAGGCCTCCTGGCAGCGCACCCCTTTTTGCCCGAGCGCCTGCCAGCGCTCGGGATGGGCTTGTATGTCCACGCCCGTCACCCTGCATCCCAGGGCTGCCAGCACTTCCGCCGGCTTGCCGTCTCCGCAGCCGGCATCCAGCACCTGCATGCCCGGCTGGAAATACTGCTCCACGCGCCGCAGCAGCCTGCGCAGATACACTTTTTCACTCGGCCGCAAAGACAGCTGTGCCAAGGCCTGTTGGACCCTTGATGCTCCGGCCATTTCCCGTTCCCTCTTTCCGGCGCCTGCCAAGCGCTGATACGCCAAAGCCTGCGGTCTTTCGCCTCTTGTATCCGGCAGCAGCATTTTGCTATGCCGGGCGAAGAATTCTTTCTTTATCCGCGGCCAGGGCGTCAAAAGCCCGCTTAAAAATATCCTCCCAGTCCAGATCACGGCTAAAAGCCAGGGCCTGTTGGCGGCATTGGCGCCAAAAATCATCATCCGCCATGAGGCGCTGTGCGGCTGCGGCAACCGCCTTTTCGTCATACTCCACCGCCAAGCCCATGGGACGGCGTGCTATTTCCTCGGCGATCCAGGGAACCCGGGTGATGACCACGGGAACGCCGCAGACCAGGTATTCCTTGGGTTTGGCCGGATCCGCGTAATAGGAATAATTGGCCGGATCGGGCTGATAGGGCGCAAAAGCCACGCGGCTGTGCGCCAGGCGCTGTATCAGGGTCTGGCGGTCAACCAGGCCGAGGAATTCAACCCGGCCGGCCACTCCCACCCTCCGCGCCAGTGCCTGCAGAACGTCCGCATAGGGCCCGGTGCCGATGATGGTCAGGCGCGCCTGGGGCAGGTGGGCCATGGCGGCAATGACCACCTGGACCCCCTTGCTCTCAAACAAGGTGCTGACCATGACCAGCTGGTTGCGTGGAATATCCTGCTCCCTGGCAACCCAACGTTCCTCCCGGTGGATGCCGATGGGCACCATGATGCTGGTTTCCTCCCTGGCGCCAAAACGCGCATGCACGTCGCGCATGCGCCGTGAAAGATTCCAGATCATGTTTGCGCGCCGGGCCGCAAAACGCGCCAGGCGCTGGTAGACCCAGTTGATGGCCTTTTCCGGAAACCGGGTCGGCGTGTAGTCAATAACGTAATACACCACATACCCTCCCCGCCCCAGCCATTTTAAAATGATGCCGATGGCCGCATTGAGGTTGTTGATCCCGATAAAGACGGACTCCGGACCCAAATATTTCCAGCCGCAACGCCATACAAACCAGGCGTCGCGCAGCCAGCTGATCACGCCCTTGGCGGTGTTGCGGTGTCCGGCAATCTGTTCCTCCCTTTTTCCGTCCGCATACACCTCGGCCTCGGCCCGCGCGATCCGGGCATAGTCAAAAGGACAGCCCGCATACAGGAAGGCGGCGCCCTGGTTAATCAAGTATTGCTTCAGCACATATTGCGGCCCGTAGGCCTCGGCCGTATGCGTGGCAATAAAAATATCGACTTTTCTTTTTTTCCCGCTTCCCATCCCGGAGTGGACCGCCTTTGGCGCTTTTTTGCCCCAGCCGCAGCTGCTGCCTGGTCAAAACCCCGCCGCATCTTTGCTTTCCAAACTGCGCCGGTACTGCCGGAGACATTTTTTTTCCTGCATTTTACCCTTGGTCCCGGCCGCGCATTCCTTTTTTGTCATAATAATGCAATATATACAGGCGGTAAAAAACCGCCATGGTGTCCCACCAGATCTTAAAAACATCCCTGGGACGGATATGCCCGAGTTTGGCCTTGTAATGCACCTCCACCGGCGCTTCCGCAATCCGGTAGTGATAATGATTGGCCAGCACCAGCAGCTCCAGGTCAAAGGCGTATTTTTTAACGAGCATTTTGGGAAAGGCCACGGCCAATACTTCCCGCCGGAAAAGTTTTATGCCGGTTTGCGTGTCCCGGACCGGCAGGCCGAACAGGATTTTAACCAGAAAAAAATACACCGTGCTCATCACCCGCCGGCGCCAGGGATAATCCAAAACCGAATCCGGATGCCGTTTGGAGCCGATCACCACATCGGCCTGGTGCCGGTGCATGAGTTCCAGGAAAAGCGGAAACTGCTTGGGGTGCAGTTCCAGATCCGCATCCAAAAAAAACACCAGTTCCCCCCGGGCAACATTACATCCGGCGCGCAGGGCATGGCCTTTGCCCTGGTTTTCATTCAGGACAACGCCTCTGACGTTGGCGTGCTGCCTCTCCAGGCCGCGGATTATTTCGGCGGTGTTGTCCTGGCTGCAATCGTCCACAATAATCAATTCATAGCTTTCGCCCAAGGCGTTCATCACGGCCGCGGTCTCGGCAATGTTTTTGGCCAGATGGCCCGCTTCATTGAACGCCGGCAAAATCACGGAAAAACGGGTCCGCCCGGCCGGAATCATCATTTTGTCCTTCCGGGGGTGAGCAGGAAGCCCGCAGCCAACAGCAACAGATGGTTGACGCCCACCACCAGCAGAATGGTTGTCAGGTGTTGATGGAAAAACATCAAACATCCCGTCAACAGCGGCAGATCCGCCAGCATCAGGAACATGAAGCGCCGGCTGTGCAAAGCCAGGTGGTACTGCAGGAGAATATACGCCAGCGCCAGGGGGGTGATGGCCAGGCCAAAACACTTGATTAAAAACAGGGTCTGGGGCAGCATGAATTGCCCGCCGAAAAGCGTGATGACAATCAGAGGGGCCAACACCCAGGCCAGGGCTATGCTTGCGGCCAAAATGGCGGCGGTAAGCGCCAGGCTTTTAAGGAACAGTCCATAGGGATTTTCAGCGCGCGCCCGGCTGGCGCTGGCTTTGGGAAAAAGCACGTTGGCCACGGCAAAGGGAAGGAATAAAAAAGCCTTGCCCACCATGGAGGCTGCGCCGTATTGACCGGCGTCCGCCGGCTCGAAATAGTGCTTCACCATGATCACATCCACTGTGGACAATGCCATATAGGCCCCGAAATTCAGCAGCGTGGAAACCGAGTAGAGTTTGAGTTCCCGCAGATCAAGCGGCTCGCCGCCTGCTGCTTTTGGTTCCCGCACTTCAGGCAGCACCAGCAAGGCCAGCCCAAAAGCGCAGGCCCCGCCCGCGGCGCTGGCCAAGACCCCGCCGCTTACCCCCCACCCCAGGGCTAAAATTCCCGCCCCCAGGGTCAGGCGCAGCATTCCGTCCGCCAACAGGTTTGTTCCCAGGGCCGCGAACCGCTGCAAGCCCTGCAGCAGCCCCCGTAAAACCGGAATGGCCAGCATGACGACCGTGGTGGCGCCCACCGCGATGATCGGCGCGCTCGAGGAAAGGCGGAAAAAATGCGCCAACCAGGATCCGGTCACGATGAGCACGAGCCAGCACAACACGCCGGCCAGCAGCATTTTTTTTAAAACCCGACCCGTAAAAGCAGCCAGGCGGCGGTGCTGCTTGGTGCAATCCTCCACCGCCGTCCACTTGGCCACAACGGTCTGGATGGTCTGGCTGGGAACAGCCATCAGGG
>JAFGIQ010000129.1 GCA_016929575.1 candidate division FCPU426 bacterium | reverse complement strand
ATGGTCATGGGGCCCACCCCGCCGGGGACGGGCGTGATGAATGCCGCCCGCGCCTGGGCCCGGGAAAAATCCACATCTCCGTACCAATCATTCTCAACGCGGTTCATCCCCACGTCGATCACCACTGCCCCGGGTTTGATCCAGTCTCCCCCGACGAAATGTTTCCGGCCCACAGCCACGACCAGGATATCCGCTGCCAGGCATTCTGCCGCCAAATGTTCTGTCCGGGAGTGGCACATCGTCACGGTGGCGTGTTCCTGCAACAACAACTGGGCGATGGGCTTGCCCACAATATTCGACCGCCCCACCACCACCGCCCGCCTGCCTTGTATTTGACACTTGGTGCTGTGAATCAATTCCATGATTCCTGCAGGCGTGCATGGCAGCAAACGGGGCGATCCGAGCAAAACCTTGCCCATATTGCAGGGGTGCAGGCCGTCCACATCCTTGTCAGGGTCTATGGCCGCGATGACCCTGTCCGCGCGGATATGTCCGGGCAAAGGCAGCTGGACTAAAATGCCGTCTACACCAGGATCTTGATTGAGACGCCGGACTAAAGCCATGACGTCCTCCTCCTGCGCGGCGGCGGGCAAGTCGTGCGCCCAAGAAGATATTCCCAATTCCCGGCTTTTTTTATGCTTATTGCGCACATAAATCTTCGAAGCCGGATCTTCACCAACGCAAACAACTGCCAGCCCGGGAGGGCGTCCGCTTTGGTGTACAAAATCCTTAATGGTGTGTTCCAGTTGTTGGCAAATGGCCCGGGCCAATGCCTTGCCATCAATAATCTTGGCCGCCACGTCTGTCTCCTTCCCGGTGGTAATGGTCACTCCCGGCCTATGTCCTGGCCTTCATTCCTGTTCCATGGGCTTCTTGGGCAGGAAGTGGTTCCCCTCTTTGCCCCGGCCTTCCTGCCGCCGACTGTGCTTGCTGCCCCGCGTTGAAAAAACAGCCGCAGGCGGCCGCAGCGCCTTGCGGGCAGGCCCGGACTGCCCCACAGTATTTTTATGTGCGCCCCCGGTCAAGCGGAAATTTTTAGCATGACAAAATATTAGACTACAATACTCTAACTCCCGCATAAGACGCAACCATTTTCCCGCCGGCGCGGTCTTTATTTCCACCAGGTTGTATGACCGGCCACCATTGCAATCCCCGCCAAATAATATTTTTTTTGTTAAATTTCTCTTTATTATAAAATCATAAATGTTAAAATAATTGACCAAGTATGAAAATATGATGGTACAGGCTGCTTGACTAAAATGCACGATAGAGAGGGGGTGCTTCAGGATAGTTTGAAGAAAGCGCAAAAAAGAAGGGCACTTTGTGCCTGCTGTTTTAAACTTTTTTCGGGGAGGGACTATCTTGAAAAAGACTGCCGTATTTGCTCTTATGTTTTGCATTGCCGCCGGCTTGGCCACTTCAGCCCTGGCTTTGCGCTGGCCGGATAACATGGGCCGCCGGGTAGAAGCCATGGGCGGGGCCACTCTGGCCATAGAGGATGAAACCACCGCATTAACCACATTTAACCATCAGAATATTGCCGGCGTGATGCTCAATCCCAGAATGGACCGCATTGACATTGGCGCTGGTTATAATTCCACCTACTACGAAGAAGTGCAAACCGTATCCTTTGGTGGCGGCTATTCCACCAAAACCACCGATGAAACTTCCACCTCGGGTTTGGAACTGGCCCGTCCGGGTGCGGAGTACCGCGGGCTTACCTATTGGCTGGATGACAACATGGCCATTCGCGCTGGCATTGAAGGCCTCACCTACAATGCTGACATAAAAAGAACAGTAGTGGACACTGATCCCACCGGCAGCACCACCACCACCTCGGACGACACTTTTGGTGCGTCCGGATTGGGTATTGGCGGGAGTTTCGGCTATAAATTGGATGCCGGACTGGCCCTGGGTGTTGGCCTCAGCTATAAAGGCGCGGGCGGCGAGCCTGGTGATCTGGAAGAACGTTTTGATTTCTACGGCGGCGGGCAAACCACCAAAGTGGAGATTTCGCTCAGCAACCTCGACTGGGGCGTAGGCGCGGCGTATCTGCTGCCCCAAGTCGGCGGTGAAAAAAATTCGCTGACTTTTGGCCTGAGCGTGCACGCAGACGACGATTTCCCGGATGTCGGCGCCCTGGCTTCCAATAACATCTCTGCCTCCACCCTGGGAGATTACTCAGGGGTCGTGACCACTGAAGCAGCGTTGCCCTTCGGCGCAGTCACGGACACCTCAACCTACACGGTGTCTCCCATGGTCGTTTCCGGCGAGGCCATCTATAACCTGGACAAAATGCTGGCTGCCGGGCTGCTTTTTGACTACAAAATGTCTTCCTTGAACATCAAGCAGGAACACACGGGCTACCCCTCGGGTACCACGGCCGATACTGATTACAAGGCGGCCGATTACTCTGCCCTGGGCATCACACCCATGGTCATTGTCATGATCCCGGCTGGCGAGGATCTGACCATAACCGGCGGCCTCAAATTCTCCACCTGGGGCAGCGGCACCACGGATTCGTTTTCGCTGGACCCCACGACCGCTGCTGTCAGCGACACTTTCCAAAGCGCCAAAGATGAGCTCTCGCAAAGCATGTTTGGCATCGGCGCTGGCATACAGGCCATGGGCAAGCAATTGCAGGTGGGCGTGCAGTTTGAGACCGGGGGCGCGAAGAATGACTATACCGAATACAACGTTGACGGCACCATCTCCCCCCAACTGGACAAGGATGGCGTTGTGGTTGACACCTACTCCACCGAGTACAGCGGCAGCAACATCCGCCTGGGCGCGGAATTCTGGGTAATGCCCATGCTGGCTGTGCGCGCCGGCTATGCTATTTTGTCCATCACCGAAGTGGAAGGATTCTACGATTCAACCACCACTCCCGGCACCTGGGAGGATTTGACCACCACCACCAACCGCATCACTATTGGTGCCGGCCTGGTGCTGCCACAGGGACTTGCCCTGGACTTGCTGGTAAGGCTCGATTCAACGACCGCAGATCCGGAAACACCGAACACCGATGTTACGGATCAAGCCACATCCATCCTGCTTGGCGCCAAGATTCCCATCTAAACGCAGTCACAAAAAAAGCAGGAAGGGGTTTTTTCCCTTCCTGCTTTTTTTTATCCCGCAACAATCCTAGAGCGAAAAGCCCAAAGTCATCAGGTACTCCATAATGACTTCCCTTTGCTCGGAAGTAAGATCCATGAATTCTATTCCCGCCGTGGTATAGGCCTTCTTCACTTCCGCCCAACGGACCTTGCCCTCCAAATTCAAGGCTTTACGGGTGTTGGGCAGGGTAAAACTGAGCTGCAGGATGTCGTTTTTCTTTATTTTTACGTTGCTCTCCAGCAATAACCCGTCTGGCGTGATGTTTTTAACCACTCCCTGGCATTCCATGCCGCCTTCGCTGCCGGAAAAGGTCATGTTTTCCAGCAGAAAAAAAACCTGCACCCTCGGTATGCGTCTGCGATCCAGCATCTTTTTATTCTCCCGGAACATTTTCAATCCTGCTTTTGATTGCGATCCCAAGCAGCAAAGATAAATTTAATGAGATCCTCCGGCGTAAAAGGTTTAAGCAGAAAATCCTGGGCTCCGGCAGACATCCCGTAGTCTATGTCCTGCTGGCGGCCGCGCTCGGCGACAATGATCAAGGCGCCGTATTTCTGACCATGCCTTTCCTGGCAGGCCTTGATAAAATCATACCGCTGCTTATCCGCCGCATGTATCTCCGTGAAGATCAAATCCACGGCCTCATGCGTGCTGCTGATATAGTCCAAGGCCTGTTCATGTGTGTCAAATTGCTGGATTTCCAGCCCGTCCGTAATTTGTTGCCGCTGACGGGCTAAGGCTTTGGCTTTGGCGTAAAAGGTCACCCAAATGACTTTTTTCAGCAAATCAGAAAATGCGCGATCATCATCCATTATGATGACTTTCATTCCCAAGCCCCTCCCGGAATGCCTGCTGCTTAGGTTTGATACCACCACCCTGGGAAAGCGTCTATTCCTGCTGTCGCCCTGGTGAAAAACAGGCTGCGGCTACAGGATGCTTGCTTTTATCCCTGTTCCTGTTGTACCCGACCGCAGTGCGGCGGCCGGGTCAATCCCCTTTTGGTCCTGTGGATTATCAGGTATCGTTTTTTTCCGGATCCTGGCCGGTCTTGCCTGTTTTAGGCTTTTTTGTCAGGCGCCAGAGCATGATCAGCACACCCAAAGGTCCAAAAACCAGTCCGATCAAACCCCAAATAATGGGATTGCGGCCGTTTAAATCCGCCAGCCCCACATTGATGACAGCACAAACGGCCCACAGGCCGAAAATGAAAGTCCAAAACCTGGCAGCCGCCTCTACCGTGCCGAAAATAGGAACCTGCGTCTCCATGGTTTTCCCCCTACGTGTTGTCGCCCCACTGCTTTGCCGCTACTGCAGCAGCAAACAGGTTTACGTCTCTTAGTTGCCTTCTTCCCCTGGCAGCGCCTCTATTTGTCCCGCCGGGGCTGATGAAGGCGGCTTGGGAATATTGCCAGGTTCAATAACCTCCGGAGCGGTCTGCATGGTGCGGCGCTTAAACATCACCGGCGGATTGCACTCTTTGCAGGCCGTGTACTCCAGTTCTATGGCTTTTTTGACGTTTTCAAATTGACGCAAATTTTTTTCGGGAATGTCGTTGACCAAAGGGCACCATTCATGGTGGTATACCTTTTTTTCCCGGTCGCCAATATAGATCTTTTCCCGGGCCACGGGAACGGATAATTTTTTTATTTCCTTTTCTTTTAGCGAAGGTTGATTGGCCGGCGTAATACACGTCTTGCAGGGAAAAAACCCGCGGGATTCTGCCTCGGGTTCTGAATCGAATTCACGCCAATTCCGTTTTTTGACCGCCTTGACTTCCGGGCAGGTATCGCGGTGATAAATCTGATTCTCGCAATCAGCAATGATCTTTGCCTCCGCGGAAAAGCTTAGGCTCAGCCATCCCGCCAGACTCAGCATCATGACCACCCTTGCGCGCAAACGATGCTTCCCTTTTTCCCGCAACATTTCCCTTCCGCTTCTTTCTGCCTGGCAATTGTAAAACCCGTGCGCTGCGTCTATTCTATCAGGTTGTGTGGGGCAGAAGCAAGTTTGTTTTGTTGCCTGCAAATCCCTTCGCCAGCCCAAAACCGCTCCTCCTGCCCCTGTTTTCCCTGCGGCAGAAAAAAGGACGCAGTATAACAGCGTTGCCATTTCCAATCACCGGCACGGCGCATTGCGCTCTGGTTTCAAGTGACAAGCTGTCAGGTGTGGTTTCTGCCGTTTCCGGGTTCAAATCCCGGCGCCATATACGTAGCCGGAGAGCCCCCCAGCATGTATACGTGTCCCTGGCGGGGGTCGGGTTATACGCCTGAGGGGTTGCAGGTGCAATTTTACAAAACCTGAAACCTCTGAAAAACTGATTGCAACCGGCTAAAAACCCTTTTTCAGGGGTTTCACCCGTTTTTCAAGATTTTTTTCGCTATGCGTGATGTGTGGGTTTGAAACATCAGGATACTTGCCTTACAAGATCAATAACTCATTGCGTTTTGCACAAAAACATGCAGACGTTCGCGGTCATCAACTTCAATGCGGTTAAAAATCAAGCCATGGGCATAGCATTTCTTGCCGTTTTCGTATATCTGGCGGGACCACAACACATCCGCCTTTACATGTGCTGGTGCAGAAACGGCGGGCAGGGGAATATCAAATTCCATGGTGGTGGCCACGGGCAACTCCGCCATGCTTATCAAGGAGCCCCCCTCCTCGCTGAGGTTGTTCAAATAAGCCTCGCGCGGCGCCTCCCTATCCTCGGTGTAGACGTGCACCGGAATATCCACTTCCACACGCGCATATTTTCTAAAATTGACAATTCCCATGGCCAATCACCGCCTGCAAAATCCACAGCCCGAAACCTGGCGTTTCTCTGCCCCAGGCCTGTAACATCATGCCTTGCGGGTCTTGAGCCAGTCTGGCTGCCGATGCCCTCTCTTTATGTATTATATCCCATTATCTGCCCAGAGGCAATGCAAACCCGGCTTGGGCATCCGCGGCGTATGTTTGATTCAAATGCGTATGAGACAGGACCCCCAGGTAAAGCCCCCGCCAAAAGCCACCAGCAGGCACAAGCTGTCCGGCTTGAGTCTTTGTTGTTGCAAAGCCTCACACAAAGCCACGGCCGTGGTTGCGGCCGAGGTGTTGCCGTACCGGTCGATGTTTAAAAAAACCTTCTCCATGGGAAGGTTGGAAAGCCGCGCCGCCGCCTCTATAATCCGCATGTTTGCCTGGTGTGGAATCAGCAAATCCAATTCTTCCACCTTATGCCCTGCCCGCTGCAGCGCCTCCTTGTTGGAATTGGCCATGGCGCGGGCGGCAAATTTGAAGACCTCGTTGCCTTTCATTCTTATATAGTGCTGGCGCGCAGACACCGTCTCATGGCTGGCCGGAAGCCGTGAGCCTCCGGCCGGAAGTTCCAGCAAGTCGCCTTTGCTGCCGTCCGCGCCCAAGTAGGTTGCCAAAATGCCTTTGGGCGCAGCCACCGGACGCAAAACCGCCGCTCCGGCCGCGTCCCCGAACAAAACCGCGGTGTTGCGGTCCTCCCAATCGGTAATACGTGAAAGCGTTTCCGCAGCGACAACCAGCACGGTCTTGTACATGCCCGTGGAAATAAATCCCTGGGCCAGGGACAAGCCGTAAATGAATCCGGTGCAGGCCGCCGCTATGTCGAAGCAGGCGGCCTGGGAAGCACCCAGCTCCCGCTGGATAAAACAGGCTGATGCCGGCCAGGGCACATCCGGAGTAATGGTGGCCATAATGATCAAGTCCACTTCAGCCGGAGAAACACAGGCCTGCGCCAGCGCCATGCGGGCCGCCTTGCTTCCCATGCTGGAGGATGTCTCCTCCGGCGCCGCCAGGTGGCGCTCCCGGATGCCTACCCGCGTGGTGATCCACTCATCCGAAGTGTCGACCATTTTTTCCAGATCCGCGTTGGTCAGTAATTTCTCCGGGATATACATCCCGGTTCCTGCGATACCTGCGTTGATATGATGTTCCACTGCCATGCTCCTTTGCAAAAGACATCAGTACTGTTTTTCCTGGTTTGGTCACGCTGTTTCGGGCTTGGCGCCGGCCAGTTTTTTCAAATACTCCCGGTATCCCGATTCAAAAAACGCTGTTGCCTCCGCATAATCCGGGTAGGTCCATTCCCAGGCGTAAAACCTTTTGTTCCTCACCCGCAGCGTGACTTCCGCATAAATGCCGCGGCCCAGGTAAAGGCGGTGCTCATGATCCTTGGTGGAAGCCAAAACCAGTTTACCGGGAGCCAGATATCCGGGATCGATGTTCACCCTGCGGCCGCCTTGTCCGTTGAAGCCCAATTCCCGCTCCCAACGGTTGCTGGCACATTTCCATTCCACAAGTTGTTCCGCCGGGTGGAGTCGCTCAAAAACCAGGAATTGGCGCCACAACTGGGCTCCCATTTCCTCAGCGTAGTACTGCGTATGGATAAAAGCCATAACCGGCGAAGCCGCCTGCACCGCGCCCAGCAGCCCGCATAACGCTTGCTGGGCTTGCGCGAAGAGCGCGGGGGACGAAACCAACAGACCAGCCACTGGACATACTGGAGGCACGACCTGAATTTCACCCATGGTGACGATATACTCCATCTGCAAAATAGGGTGATTATATCAAAGGAAAAAAAGCCGTCAATGGTAAAAAACACGGTTGGGGGCATGGCCATAAGGGCGAGGCCGGGAACCAAAACCTGTTGCGCGCCGGTCCAGTTAATGCTTCCCTTTCTTCTGCCATTTCGGCCCGCCGCGGAAACCCGTGCCGCCAAACTCCAGGCTTTGCGCATCCAACTTGTTTTTTTGCTCAGCCGTAAGGATGCTCCGTAAAAAAATAATCGATTTGACCCTTTCGGCGATCATGCGTCCGTGCAGCTCGCCCATCTGGCGCGCCAGCTCCTCGATTTTTGACAGGTTGGGTTTATCCTGGGTGCTCTCCGAGGCGAGATCTATCTGCAGGGATTCCATTTGCGCCCTCAGTTTCACCATGTTTTTGCGTTTTTCTGTTTTTTCCTTCTTCAGCACTTCGAGTTGTTGGGGCTGTAACTCCAAGTAGGTCAGCCAGCCGGATGCCGCAGCGGCCGCCTCCGTACCTTCCGGCCCGGCCGGTCCTCCTGGCGGCGGCTGGTCAAAAGACGCGGCTGCCGCGGTTGAAACCAGCACGGCCAACAGCATTGCCAGCACCATATTCACTGCCTGTTTTTGAAATATCATGACTGTTTCTCCTTTCCATACACGCATAGGATGTTTCAAATCATATACTGCGAAAGCTCCTCCGGGATGCCGTAATTGCCATAATCGAAGGTCATGTTCTCCTCGCCCTCGTCCAACCAACCCAAGGCGCTGAAATCATCGCTGTAGGCCTTTAAGACTTCCTCCGCGCTCATGACCGGGGCGGGGGTCGGGAAATAACGCGGAACCAAAAACAGGAAGGCCGCCACCGCCGCTGCTCCGGCAAGAGCCGTCAGCCATTTTATCCCGGAATGCATCCTCCGGGCCTGGTTTTGTCTTTCCCGGGCCAGCTGCACAATCCGGTCCGCCAAAAAAGGAGGTACTGCAGCCGCTGCCGGCTCCCGCAACGCCGCGGCAGCGGCAGTCATCTCCTCCGCCAAACGCCGGCAATCCGGACATTCGGCCAGGTGCCCTGCCAGCGCCGCTGCTGACACGGGCGTTATCAGTCCCAACGCCTTTTCAGCCAACCACTTCTCCGCTTGCGCACATTTCATATCCTTTCACCTCCCGGACATATGCTTTTTGAAAAGCCCGCAGTCCGCGGTTGAGACGCGACTTGACCGTGCCTTCGGAAATGCCCAACGCCTTGGCTATTTCCTTCAGGCTCAAATCTCCGTCAAAACGCAAAAGCAGGCTTTCCCGGTATTTGGGTTTTACCCGGGCCAATGCCTGCCGGACGCGATGGCGGCTTTCCTCCTGTAAAAGATCCTCCTCGCCCCGGGCGTCCACCTTTCCTTCCGGCAAATCGTCGCCCATGGGAATCTCCCGCCGGCGCCGCATTTTAGCCCTGCCCACATTAAGGGCCACCTTAAAAAACCACGGCTCAAAAGGACGGGCGGCATCATACGTTTTTCGCTTTTCAAACGCTCTTAAAAAAGCGTCCTGACAGAAATCAGCGGCCTCATCCCGCTTCCCAAACAGCTTCATGCCCATTCCAAACAGACGGTGCTGGTACGCTTCCACCACCTGCCGCAATGCCGCGAGATCTCCTGCCTTAAAGCGGGCCGCCATATCAGGACCAAGCGTGGTCATTTGGCCTCCTTATATAATATATGATGCCGGGTGCAAAAACGTTCCCAATCGGAATGATAAATTTCATGCAGGACATCATTCCCTCAAACATCGCCGTGCAAAGAGGGCGGCCCACCCCCGGGCGCTGGTCCTCCTCCACCCATGAAAACAGGCATCCGCCCGCAATTTTTCAGGGCGTGGCCCGTTTATCTACGTTTTGGGGGGCCCGGATGAGTCTAATGATGATTTGGCTGGGAGTAAAACTTTTTATTTCAATACCGGCCGGAACCACGATATTGCTTCTTTGAACACTATATTTGTTTTTGCCCCGCTTCATGCCGGCCAGTTCGATGGCAACCCATATTTGCCTCTCTTTGATGGACAAAATGCGGTCGCGCCGGCCTGATATGGTCACCTGGATTTTATCCACTTTCGGGTCCGCCAGCACGGTGTTGGGGGGCAGATTTTGGAAATACACCGGCACTTTATATACCGCCTGCATGGATTGCTGTCCGGCAACGTACGACCAGATGATAAAGGCTGCGGCCAGGGCGGCTATTTTATACCGCCAATTATTCAGGAGTCTTTCTCTAAAAATACCCTTCCAGCGGCGGGGCAGGTTGAACATGCGTCTTACCCCCTCTTTGGTCCGTACAAGGTCAGCATTTCCTCCAAGGTCTGGCTGTCGATGGCCGGCGTGATCTTGCCGCCCACCGCCAAGGAAATGCTCCGGTTCTCTTCGGAAACAACAATAGCCACGGCATCCGTTTCCTCGGTCAAGCCGATGGCCGCGCGGTGACGGGTGCCGTAATTTTTGGCTACGGTTAAGTCCTGCGTCAACGGCAAAATGCACCCGGCGGCCACGGCGCGCCATTCACGGATAATCACGGCCCCGTCGTGCAAAGGCGTCTTAGGCACAAAGAGCGTGACCATGAGTTCGGCGGTCAGCTCGGCATCGATGATGGTCCCCGTATCGATGTAATTTTTCAGATTGACGTCCCGTTCCAAAACAATGAGCGCCCCGATCTTGCGCCGCGCCAGCACCCGGCAGGCTTCGGTGATCTCCTTGTACAACCGCGCCTCCTCCTTTAAAATGCCCAAAAACATGCGCCTGCGCCCCAGCTGGATCAACACGCGTCTCAATTCGGGTTGGAAAATGATGGTAAAAGCTATCAACCACACGGCCCACAAGCTGGTCAGCAGCCAATTGATGGTGTAGAGTTGCAGCTGCGAACCAATGAAGGCAAAAATCAACAGCACCAAAAAACCCTTCAACATCTGCATGGCCTTGGTGTCGCGGATCATCAGCAGGATGCGGTACAACAAAATGGTCACCAGTAAGATGTCCACTCCATCCTGCCAGCGGAAATCAATCAACAACTGGGTGAAGCGGGTCAGCTCCTGGGGCATGTCTTTTCCCTCCCCGGCAGCCTTCCCTGCGCAATGGCGGCCGCCACCAGGGCGGCCATTTTCATTTCCTTTACATCGTGTACACGCACGATGCGCACCCCCTGCGCGATGGCCAAGGAAACAGCGGCAGCCGTCCCCCAGGTTCTTGCAGATGGGGGCAGGCCTCCCAAAACCGCATTGATAAATGCTTTGCGCGAAGGCCCCACCAGGACCGGATACCCTGTGGCCACCAACACGGACAAGTTTTGCAGCAACAGCAGGTTGTGTTCCGCTGTTTTGCCAAAACCTATGCCGGGATCCAAAATAATGTTTTTCCTGGGTACGCCGGCTTGCTCTGCTTTCCGCGCGGCAGCGAGCAGCTCCCGGCGTACGTCGGCCACCACTTCGCGGTAACGGGGTGCGGCCTGCATGTTTTGCGGGGTGCCCTGCATGTGCATCATGACCACGGGCACACGGCGCCGCGCCGCCAGGGCGCGCATGCGCGGATCGCGCAAGGCGGTGATGTCATTCACCATGCGGGCGCCGGCCTGCAATGCCTCCTCCGCCACATCCGGTTTGTAGGTATCCACGGACAAGGGGACAGCCAGCCGCCGCAGGCGTTTGAGGACAGGCAGCAGCCTCTTTTTTTCTTCAGCACTGGAAATGGGACGCGCGCCGGGACGGGAGGATTCCGCGCCCAGGTCAAGAATATCCGCTCCCTCCGCCAGCAGCTGCCGGGCCCGGCGCCAGGCTGCTTGGGGTGATGAGAACATGCCTCCGTCTGAAAAGGAGTCCGGAGTCAGATTGATGATGCCCATGATAAGGGGGCGGGTGGGGGTAAACAAGGAATCAAGTCCGTTTTTGAAATCATGCCCGGAGGTTGCCGCCTGCTGCCTTCCCGTGCTGCCACCTCCACGGCGGCCCAGTGCCCGCGCCTTCCCGGCGGCCTGGTCTCCGCCGCGTGCACGTTGCCGCATTATATGACCCTGAAGGGGCCCGCCCATAGCTGTCCTTTCCGGGAGCCGGCTTCAAAGGCCGTGGTTGATTTATGCCTTTGCTTCCTTCGGAGCCGGCGTCTTGATGCTTAAAATCTGGTTCACTTCTTCGCCTTCGAGCATCTCTTTTTCCAGCAGCGTGCTGGCCAACTTGTGCAGCTTGCTCTCGTTCTTTTTAATAAGCGTCACCGCCCGTTCATAGGCCGTGCCCACGATCTTGCGCACTTCGCGGTCAATCGCCTGCGCGGTCATCTCGCTGTAGTTTTTCTCTTTGAGCAGGTCCTTGCCCAGAAAAACTTCGCGGTCTTTCTTTCCATAGGTCATGGACCCCATCTCCTTGGACATGCCGT
>JAFGIQ010000128.1 GCA_016929575.1 candidate division FCPU426 bacterium | reverse complement strand
TCGCAAACCTGCAGCCGTTCAGGTAGCGGTGGAGGTTGCCACGCCCCAGCCAACCCCGGCACCCGTGTCTGCTGTCCGGGCTGAAAGCAGGGCTGCCCATGAATGGAAACCGGCTGTGCCTGCCTTTAAAAAGCAGCATAAGAGCGGAAGGCAAGGCACGCTTTTGCAGAAAGGCAAAACCGGCCTGAAAACAACCAAGACCACAACCAGCACCAGAGCGAAGAAAAAAACCGGGTCGCAAAAGACCAAAACGCCCAAGGCAGCAAAGAAAAAATCCGTGAAAAAGGCAGTACAAAAAAAATAAGCGGTTGCCGGGATCCGGAAAATCAGGTGCACCGGATACCGGTATCACGAGTAAATAAAGCATGATGGCCCAGCCGGTTCCGTCGGTATGACGGCAAGAATACATGGCGACACAGGTTCTTAATGGGGTTTTTGCAGCACTGTCAGAATATGCAGAAAAGCGGCTGAAAAGGCCTGGAAAACAAGAATAAAAAAATTATTGACAACCGTAAAATACGTATATATAGTATATAGACATTGCACATACATACTATATATTGTGATTTATTTCATTTTATGCTTTAACCCACGACTCTTCCGCTTACAAAGATAAATCAAGTTTTATTTGTTGTCCCAAAAGCCTGGTATTGGTTATATCTGAATGGAGGCAATCCCCTTATGGAAATTCAAGGCATTGGACAAATCCGAAAAAGAGACGGGAGACTGGTTCCCTTTGACGAGCAAAAAATTATAAACGCCATTTACCGGGCCATGTCCGCTGCCGGGCAACACGACCTGGGGCAGGCCCAAAACGTCGCCCGCCGCGTCCACAATGTGCTCAAGGCCATCTACAAAGGGGATAAAATCCCGACCGTGGAGAATGTCCAGGACGTGGTGGAAACCACCTTGATGGACGAGGGGTTTAAAGAAGTTTCCAAACAGTACATCCTCTACCGGGCCCAACACACCAAGCTGCGCCAAACCCAGGAATTGTTTTCCTCGGCGCATGAAATCATCGATAATTATTTGGGCAAGAACGACTGGCGCATCAAAGAAAATTCCAACATGAGTTACTCCCTCCAGGGCATGAACAATCACATCACCGCCATCTTGGTTTCCCAATACTGGCTGGAAGAGCTGCATTCGGAACGCGTGCGCAACGCCCATCTTAGCGGGGATTTCCACATCCATGACTTGGGATCCCTGTCGGTCTATTGCTGCGGCTGGGATCTGCGGGACCTCCTCCTGAAGGGGCTGCAGGGCGCCTACGGCAAAACCGAGAGCGGGCCGCCCAAACATTTCCGCACCGCCCTGGGACAGGTGTGCAATTTCTTTTTCACCCTGCAAGGCGAGGCGGCCGGGGCGCAGGCCTTCTCCAACTTTGACACCTACCTGGCGCCTTTTATCGCCTATGACCGCCTGAACTATCCCGAGGTCGTGCAGTGCATGCAGGAATTCATCTTCAATGTCAACGTGCCCACCCGTGTGGGTTTCCAGACGCCTTTCACCAACATCACCCTGGATTTGCAGGTTCCGGAAAGAATGAAAAACGAGCCGGTGGTCATCGGCGGGGACCTGCAGGAGAGGACCTACGGCGAATTCCAGGCGGAGATGGACATGCTCAACCGGGCTTTCTGCCAGGTGATGATGTGCGGCGATGCCCGCGGCCGCATTTTTACCTTTCCGATCCCCACCTATAATTTATCCAAGGATTTCAACTGGGAGGGTCCGATTGTCAGCGATATTTTTGCCATGACCGCCAAGTACGGCATCCCCTATTTCGCCAATTTCATCAACAGCGACATGGATCCCGAGGACGCGCGCTCCATGTGCTGCCGCCTGCGCCTGGACAACCGGGAATTGCGCAAACGGGGCGGCGGGCTTTTCGGCTCCAATCCGCTGACCGGCAGCCTGGGCGTGGTCACCTTAAACCTGCCCCGGGCCGCTTATTTGTCCACTTCAGAGGAGGAGTTCCATTCCCGCATTCTGAACTTGATGGATATCTCGCGGGAAAGCCTGCAAACCAAGCGGAAAATTGTGGAGCGCTATACGGATAAGAATCTATATCCCTATTCCAAATTTTACCTCTCGGGGGTAAAACAGCGGACCGGCCAGTATTGGGCCAATCATTTTTCCACCATCGGGTTGTCCGGCATGCACGAAGCGGTCTTAAACCTCACCGGCCAGGGAATCGAGACCCCCGCCGGACGGGCGTTGGCGCTGCGGACCCTGCAGGTCATGCGGCAGCGGCTGAGGGAGTACCAGGAAGAGGACGGAGAATTGTATAATTTGGAAGCCACCCCGGCGGAAGGGACATCCTATCGCTTTGCGCGCATGGACAGGCGGGAATTTCCGGACATCATCACCTCGGGGACGGAAGAGCCGTACTATACCAATTCCACCCAGTACCCCGTAAATGCCAGCACGGATATTTTCGAAGTGTTGGAGCATCAGGATGAATTGCAATGCAGTTACACGGGCGGCACGGTGCTGCACCTCTTTTTGGGGGAGAGCATCAGCGATGCCAATGCCTGTAAAAAGCTGGTGCGCCGGATCGCTGAAAATTACCATTTGCCGTATTTCACCATTTCACCCACTTTTTCCATCTGTCCGGTGCACGGTTTCATCCGCGGCGAACACCACGTTTGCCCCTATGAAAAGGAAGAAGCAAACCTTGAACAGCAGGAAATCAAGGCCGCGCCGGCGGCGGAAATGCTGTCTGTCAAGGCCAAGACGCCGGACCACACGCCGGTCATGCTTTAAGTATCCCCGCCTGCAGGCGCGGGAAATTCGCGGAGAGGTATCCTGGGAGGAGCGGCAACATGTCTAAAAAATGCATGGAAAAAACCGAAGTGTACTCGCGGGTGGTTGGATATTTCCGGCCAGTCCAGCAGTGGAACAAGGGCAAGCAGGAGGAATTCAAGGAAAGGACCGAATTCGAAGTCCCGTTGGAGAAACTCGCGCAATGAATGTCATCCAGGGCATAAAGGGCTTTTTGGGCACGTCCTTGGTGGATTTTCCCGGACGGGTTGCAGCCGTGGTTTTTCTCAGCGGCTGCAATATGCACTGCCCTTTTTGCCACAATGCATTGTTGTTGGGTGAAGAAGGCGGGTTGGAGGACCTGCGGCTGGATGAAGTGATCGGCGCCATCAACCGCAGGCGGAAGCTTTTAGACGGCATTGTGGTCACGGGCGGCGAGCCCACCTGTCACGCGCAGCTGACGTACCTGCTGCGCAGCCTGCGCACCACGCAGTTGACGATCAAGCTGGACACCAACGGCTTGCGGGCAAACATCTTGAAGGTGCTGTGCAAGGAACGGCTGGTGGATTACGTGGCCGTGGACATTAAAACCACGCCCGAACGCTACCCGGCGCTTTTGCAGGCTCCGCCGGATGCGGCCGAGCAAATACGCGAGACCGTCGCCGGCCTGAAAACCACTTCGGGAATACACTACGAATTCCGGACCACCTGTGTGCCGGGGCTGGTAACAGAACAGGACATTATGGCCATTGCCCGTTTGATTGAAGGGGCGCCGGCTTATTATCTGCAGCAGTACATGCCCATCCATGTCACCCACCCTGATCTGAAAGACAGGCCGCCGTATCCCCGGGAGGTGCTGGAACGTTTCCAGGAACTGGCCCGGCCCTTTGTGCGCGAGATCGGTCTGCGCAACCTATAAATCATCCCCGCCTTACCCCGACAGGAGGGAAAAGCGCATGGGTATTTTGGAGCGTTTTGCCCAAATAGTTCACCGCCGGGAGGAACACCTTTCGCCCGCATTGACCTATCGGGTGGTCCTGGGCGCCCTGCTCTCCCTGGTTTCCCGGGCCGACGGCCGCGTAACCCCGGCCGAGATGGAAGCCAAGAGGGAAATACTGGCAAAAAATGGATACCCGGATGCTGCGGAGCAGACGGAGATTTTAACCGCTTCCCAGCGTGCCGTTGAGGAGCGCCTGGATTGGGAGGGTTTTACCCGGGAAGTCAACAAGCAGTGCGATTATGCGGAGAGGGTGAAACTTGTGCGCGCCCTTTTCACCGTGGCCTGGGCGGACCATGAATTGACGCCGGCGGAAGTGGAGACCATCCGCAAGGTCGCCAACCTGCTGTGGCTGGATCACAGTGATTTTATCAAGGCCAAGCTGGAGACCAAACCAAAAGGCCGGGCTTGAGCCGGCCGCAGCCTTCTTTGGCGGGGAAAAGGAGATATAAAAGGCAGGTATCCGCAGATTA
>JAFGIQ010000127.1 GCA_016929575.1 candidate division FCPU426 bacterium | reverse complement strand
TGGTTCTTCTTTTGGGCTGGGCCTGGCCTTTGCGCAGCACGGCCTGTTCCCAGAAATCCCGGTCAATGTAAACCACCGGCGTCTGGGGATCAATGAACATGACTTCACGGAAATTGAAACGGCTGATGAGGCGGTCCGTGAATTCATCGCTGGCTTTAAAAAGGCAGATCCTGGCTTTGGGAGTCTGCAGGGAATCATACCCGATATGCTGTTGGATCAATTGCAGGGGTTCGCCCAGGGAAGAAAGCCCGTAATCGAATTGCAGCTTGCCCAGCTCAAACATGGCCCAGTACAGGGCGCGTCCGTTTTCATCCGTCGGCGCAACAGGCGTAAGCTCGCATTGCGCCAGAAAATCCTTCTGCCATTTGTCCCAGTGGGAGGCGGTGTCAGAGTCGGGACGGGAGGCGATTTTTTCCCTGGGCAGAGATCTGGTCCGCAACAGGCTCAATTCGGCCCAGACAGAATCCGGATAACGCCGGGCCAGGGTATTGTTGACGGAATGCATGGCGGATGCCAGCAAATAGGCGAGCAGTCCTCCGCTGGCAGGATGGTTCATGTGGGATAAGCCATAGGAAGCGGAAAAATACACCAGGGCAATGGACACGGTCACGAGAACGGCCATGATCCACTTTCCCCGGGTCCATTGCCGGTCCTTGTGCAGGATTAAAAACAGGGCGCTGAAAGCGGCCAGCAGCAGGCCGGCAACCAACGGCGTGGCGTAGCCCAGGTGGAAAAGCAGCATGGGCAGCACGCGGAAAATAAGCTCCTCGCCAAAGGGCCGCAGGGGCTTTGGTATCCAGGGCAGATACTTTTCCCAGAAGGAAAGCTCCAGTTCCGTAATCGGCGTGCTCCCGGCCTGACCCTGGCCCCGAACCCGGGGTTTGCCTTGCAGGGGCAATCCGGAGAGCATGCTTTGTAAAAATGTCTCTCCATCATCCTCTGTCAGGCGCTGCAGCATCCGGCCTTCAAGGGCTGCGGGCTGAGGCAGGTTTTCGCCCGGAAAGGCTGCCACCAGGGATTCGATTTCATGGGCCCGCGACCGCGCCTGATCCAATGCATCCGTGAATCCCTGGCGGATGAGGTCTTCGGAAATCCACTGCCCGAATCTTGATAAAAGACGGTACTTGGCATTGGAATTCCAGCGCGACCAGGGTTCATTGGAATAACAGAACTTCGGATCAAAATCAATATTCACCAATTGCACGCTGTGCGTGCGGGTCAACTCTTGCAAATAGGCAAAAGCCGCATTGTAGTCGCCGCTTTCCACCATCCTGACCAGGGGCCCCATATGCGGCAGCACCACATTCTCGGCATTGCCGTCCGCATAGGCCAACAAGAGGTGGCTGGCCAGCAAGCGGCCGATTTGCACGCCCAGGGCGCGGCTGAATGCTTCCAGTACGGCCAGGCGTCCGGAATCGGATTCAGCCTGCTCCACCAGCAGGGCCATGGCATTATCAAACATGCTGACGGTCACACCCGCGTCTTGGCTGAGCACCCCTTCCTCAGACAAAGGCTCCTGCCTGAATGCCGGTATTCCCGCCAGGGTTTGCAGGGCATTGCCGAGCATGGCGCTGTTTCTGCCATGCCGATGGATATAGGCGTATTGCGACACGCCGTTTTTTCCCACGGTAATGCGCGCCACTTCACCTTCACGGATTTCTTCGCTGGCTGTGACCTTGTATCCTTCACCGTAGAGTGTTGCCACGCCCCGGGACAGCTCTGCCGGAGAAAACCAGTCCAGCGCAATTGCTGGAGGCAGCTGCTCCGACGCCGGCGCTGCAAACCGGTTTTGCACCCAGCCCTTGACAAGGGTATATCCGCTGATCACTCCCAAGACGCTCAGTATCAATAAAGTATAACGCAACCAGGCCCGGCGCTCTTTTTCAGGCTGTGCAAGGCCGGGTTGCTCCAGCGCGGGCTTGACATCCGCGCGCCGGACCCACTCCGTCTGCCGGAATTTTTCATCCAAATAGGGGACGAGTTCATCCTGCAAATATGCCAGCAAGATGTCCTTGCCTTCGCCTTCATACAGCAAGGCAAACGAGCGGACCACCTGCGGCAGCGCCTGTCTGATGCCTGCGAGGGATACGGGTTTGTCGGTTAAATCCGCATGATCCACATGCACCCATTGCCCGTCGGGCGTGCGCCCCACATTCATCCAGAATTTTCGCGGCTGGTCCCTGTCGGTGATGGTGAAAAGCTTGTCCGTCAAACCCTGGCTGAACAAATCCAGGTGCAAATCCGCCCAGGCGCGCAACAGGCCCCTGGCCTCGTCCCAGCGCCCGGCGGCCGCGGCTTCATTGAGCAGCGCATCCAGCATCACGGCCCGGTCCTGCACCACCGCCTCATCGTAGCGCCGCACTTCCCCCCGCACTTTCATCTCCACATTGCGCAGGTAGTGCGCGCGCGCCAGGCCGCGCACCGGCAGGCCCTCCAAACGGCGATACATGTCAAAGGAGTAATTGATGTCCTTGACCGTATTTCGGACCTTGACCACCTGGTCCGAGCCGCTGGCGGCAAAAACCGCCACATGGGTTTCATATGCCAGGGAAGCATGATCGTGCTTCAGGAGGTCTGCCTGCCGCCGCAAGGTCGCGGTATTTATCCAGCCGGCGCGGTTTTGGGCGGCAAGCAGGGTCTCGCGCATCTGCTGCAAAAAGTCGGCCCAGGGCTTTTCAATCTCAACAGGGCTGAAGTAAAAGTTGGTGATCTCCTCTTTGCTTTTCAGGTATTGCGGCACCTGTTGGGGCCGGGTGGAAATATCCAGCGCCGGCACCACGATGGGCGCAATGACTTCCCCGCCGTAACGGAGCACCCGGCCGCCGGTGCCGTCCAAATAAAATCTCAACCCGGCTGCGTTAACGGTCACGCAGACATGGCGCTCAAAATCCATTTGCACAATGACTTTTTGCGCAGGCAGTCCCTGCTGCCGCAACAAGCCTTGAAGGATCTCCGCGGCCGGGCCGCAGAGGTGGGGATAGTGCGGATCCTGCGCGAGTTTGGCAAATGCCCGGGGAACGGCGCTGATCGCCTGTTTTAATTTTTCCAGTTCCCGTAATTGTGATCTGCCCAGGCGCAACCCGTGTTCTTGCACCAGCCTTTGCACCATGGCGTCAAACCGGTCCGGAGTCATGCCTTCGTATTCAGGGTAAAACGCCTCGGGGGAATTCAGGTGCGCCAACAGCATGAAGGCGGCATTGCTCAACTCATACTTCTCTTTCTCTGAACTGATATAAGCAAGCATGTAGCCGCTGTCGCGCTGGTCCATCACCAGCAATTCGCCCATCAGGTAATGCCTGGCTGCCAGGGTCCTGATATCGAGATTGGCCAGGGTAAGCAGGCCTTTCATCACCTCTTCCTTGGCGCCGTAGACGCTGCGCAGGGGCGCCAAGATGGATTCGATGCGGGCAATCTCCTGCCTGGCCCGGACCGGTTCTTTTTCCTGGGGTTCAAAAGAGAGTTCCTGGGCGGCAGCCTGGTCAGCGATCACAAAGGCGTTTTCATGCAGTTGCAGGGCTGAAGCAGGCGTTTTTTCCGAGACAGAGTATTCCAGGGCCCGGGACAAGGCCCCGGCCTTTTGCGAACCTGTGGCCAGCACCAGTATTTCCCGGCTGGCCAAAATCGTGGCCAGGCCCATGGTTAAAGCCTTCCTGGGCACTTCGCGGGGTGACGTGAAGAAACGGCTGTTGGCCCGGATGGTGGAACGCGCCAAGGCCACTGCCCGGGTCCGGGAGGTAAACAGGGATCCCGGCTCATTGAATGCCAGATGCCCGTTTTCTCCTATGCCCAGCAGCTGAAGGTCAATGCCTCCTGCCCGCAGGATCTCCTCTTCATACATCCTGGCTTCAGCCGCCAGATCAGAGGCCAGGCCGTTTAAAAAATGGATGTTTTCCCGGGGAATGGGCACATGGCGGAAAAGCTGTTCTTCCATGTAGTGGCGGTAGCTCTGCGCATGCGTGGCCGGCAGGCCGATGTATTCGTCCAGGTTGAAAGTGTGGACTTTTTCCCAATCAATGCCGTACCTTTCCGGATGCTCCCGCAGGAGGCGGTACATGCCTTCAGGCGTGCTGCCTGTGGCCAGGCCGATCACGGCCTGGCCTTTTTCAGCGATGATCCGCCTGATGCGCAGGGCAAAATGCGCGGCTGCGCGCTCGGCTGTCTCCTGCGCATCCGCTGTAATGCTTACGCCGATATGGTCCGCAGCCGCCTGCCGCATTTTGGCTGCCCGCAGCACGTCCCGGCCCCAGAGCAAAAGTGCTGCCAGCCCGCTTAAAGGATCTGTCGCGGAGACAATCAGGTGATTAAGGGGTGGCCCAATGAGGGGGATGAACCTGAAGGGAAGATATTTTTCTAAAATTTCGTGTCCTTTAAACCAGAGGCGGGTAAAATGGCTCGCATCCCGGCGGTATTGGGAATAAACATCCGCTTCCTTCAAATCAGCCACCCTGCCGCCGCGGCTGTCTTTCAGCCAGCGGACAAACTCCCTCACTGTCAGCGGCCGGCCCTGGGATTTGTAATACCTGGCCCAGATGGCGATGATGAGGCCTATCTGCGCGCCAAAAACAACGCCGGACAGGACCGGTAACAACCAGGTGCCGGTCAGCAGCAGGAGCACGCTGTAGACTGCACCGGACAAGACCGCATTGGCAAAAGACATTCCCGGCCTTGCCGGGGAAAGTACTGTTGCCCCGGTTGGGAGGTCCTCAGGCAAGGCAGGTTGGGCAACGGCAAAAGCCGGCATGGGACCTGTTTCCTGGTAGCTGTTGATTTCTTCCCGCAGGTACCTGGCCAGGCTCCGGTTAAAAGAACTGGTGCGGCTGAAAATACTGAACAGGTTTTTTTGGGCGCGCTCCAAATACACCCTGCCCCGCACTGGCCCCAGGGCATCCATGACCCCGTCGAATATCTCGCGGCTTGGATGGACAAAAAAGGCCGCCAGCGGGGCCAGGAAATAAATCAAGGGCGCTAAAACGCCGTGCCACATCCTGGTAAGGCGCAGGCGCTTCATTCCGTAGAAGGCGGAAAAATAAACCAATTGCCGATAAGGAGGATTGCTGACGAATATGGGCAACAAGCCGTCACGGTCCACCAGTTTTGCCGGTGTCTCCGGCTCCCCGGGCTGAATGATGTTTTCAGGCTTGGGATCAAAAATAAACCACGGCCGTCCGGTGCGCTGCTGCAAATAATCAAGCACCCGCAAATACGTGCCCACAGCCAGGCGGGCGGCCGGCACGCCGTTGATTTTTTCCTGTGCCTGTACTTCATCCAGGCGCGTGCCGGAAATATACTCCTCGGCGATTATCCCCGTGCGCACCAGATCAAATGCCGGCAGGTGCGGATGCCCGGCCAGCCATTGCCGCCAAAAACGCGGCTGCCATAATGCCACAATCCCGATGATTGGCCTGGGAGCCTTGCATATGATCTGCACGGTTTGTTGTTGCCCGTTTTTCAAGGTGACGTCGATCTGCGCCAGATACGCATGCTTGAAAAGACCACTGGCCACATAATCGACGCGCACTGCGGAAGCAATGCTTGCTATCTGTTCAGGCCCGGCCAACGCTTGCGCCAGGGCATGACGTAAAATACCGCCCTGGTGCAGTGCTGTAACCAGTTTCTTTTGCATTGCTTCTGAGATGTCCGGGCCAAAAATGACGGCGGGTTTTTGGAGCCAATACACTTCCCCGCCTTCATATTTGACATGCAAAAAAGGCGGGCCGTGCTCCAGGCCGCCCTTGGCCAGGATTTTTTGTATGAGATCCCCCCGCTCCTGCCGGTCGTGTTGTCCGTTCCAGATTATTGACCTGCCTCCGGGAACCAGCATTTTGACCAGCCCCGAGGCAAAACGTTTTAAAACGCTTGCGCCCAGATCCCCGTCCCAAAAGGCATGGAAGCCGGGATGCCCGTCCTGGCTGCTCGGGACCGGAGCATCAAAAAACCACGGCATGTTCCAGATGATCCAATCAAACCCTTGGTTGGCAATTACAGGCTGCCCGTCCAAGGTCAGTATATTGTCGTGAACCACGCCCTCCACTTCAAAGCCGGCGATTTGGGCAGTGGCGCGCAGGTTGGCCAGTTCCAGGGGATTGATGCCCACAGCCTGTATCTTGCGGGCGCCTTTAAGATATGCCACCCAGGAATCAATGCCTGACCCTGGTCCCACCACCAGCACTTTCTGTTTTGGCCGCACCTCCAGCCTCCGGGCCAGGATTTGATAATATTTGGCATCATGGGTTTTATTTGCCGGCGAATAGACCGTGGGAAAAACCGGAAGAATGATGCACCGGCCGGGAGCTTGTTCCAGCTCGGACAACTGGCCGCTGTCCGGATTAAATTCCGTGCAGGTCCATGCCTGCGTTTCAGGATCAATCCGGGCGAAAAAATAAGGAGAACGTTCGCCATTGACCGCCGTGGCCATATCCGCAATGACGTTTAATCCGGAATTTTTATACTCCTCTATGGCCGCCTTGTCGCTGTTGCGCTGTTCAACAAAGCGCCGCCATTTATCCCGGGCTTGCCCATCCCCCCAGGCAGGCACGGAAAAATAAAAATCACTAAAGTCAAAATAATGGAAGCGGGTTTCCGATGTTAAAATCGGCAAGGGAAAAACAGCAATCAGCCGCCCTTCGGCATTGTAGAGCAATTCAAAATAGGCGACATTGCCAAGCTCCGTGCGCAGGATATCCAGTTGCTGCGGCGGTCGCGCGCGCGTAATTTCATGCATATCATTGAGATATATCCGGCGTATGGTCAATCCCCCGGGTCCGGGGAATTCCTCCAAAACTTCCGCGCCCTGCAACCGGGTCGGATCGTCCAATCCCAAAGCTGTCAACAAATGCCCGGCCGGAAGGGCTGGCGCGGTTGGTTGAAGTTTTTTTGCATGAGGGCGTGCGGGCGCTGACGGCGCTGCTTGTTGCTTGGCAAATCTGGCCAGCAGGCGCCGGCCAGCCAGGCGGAATGGCTGCAGTACAAGGTATTGTACTTGATATCCATACGCATAAATCTCTGCCCACAGCCGGTTTGGCGGGGCGCGGCCTTTTTGCGCGCGCAAATCATCGTGCCGCCTGTGCGCCAGCTCGTGCAGCAGGATCAGGCGCTGCATGAAGCGGGGCAGATACGAGATGCGCGCCAGGTCAGCCACAATCTTGCCCTGGAGTTGTGCCGCGGCCGTATTGCGGTCAAGGTAGTGCGCGATGCCCGGGGGCCGCAGGTTTTCAGGCAGGCTTCCCGCATCCACCATGCCTGCCTCCAGCCATTCAGGCAGGAGCCGCGCGCGCCGCGCGTCGGTCAGCTTTTGTCCTCTGGCCTTGAAACGCGACCAGACGATCATGGTTCCCAGGGCCAGGAAAGGAATGGCAATCACCGGCATGGTAATGGCGCCCAGCAGGCCTGCCAGCAGGCTGGCCAGCGCCCAGCCCAGGCCCAGGCTCAGATGGCCGGTCAGGCCTGAATAACCGGCCACCAGTCCCAGTATGGCCACTGCTTCTATAATGATTGCCAGGATGGCAACAACGGCCGTACCCATGGCGCTAATGTTTTTCCTGGATTCCCCAGTAAAGGGCGCCTTGGTCTGCGGGACTGTTTCCAGCAAAGACAATGAAATGTCTTTCACTCCGGTCAAAGCCTGCAAGGCTTTTGGCGCAGTGGCAAAGCGGTCTTCAGGCTTTTCCGCCTGCAACTGGTTAATAAATGCTTGGATGCCGGGATCCTCCCGCAGCCCCGGGGTTTTCTGCAACAGGCTCTGAAGCACAATGCCCGCCGAGTAGAGGTCTGTGCGGACAGTGAAAAGGCCCTGGCTTTGGCTTTCCGGAGCCAGCCAGTTTGTATTCTCGAGGTTTTGTTTCAAACGCACAGTACCGTCAGGCGGCATGGGCATGGCCAGGCCAAAATCCAGCAGCGTCACGCGGTCAGATCGGTATTCCAGCTTTTTAAAGCCGGCATAGTGCATGTCCAGCATCACATTTTGCAGCCTGACGTCGATTTGCAGGATGCCGGCTGCGTGCAAGGCGGCAAAAGCTTCCAGCAGATTTTTGGCATAGGCAAAAAACTGGTCCGGAGTGAGAGTGCCGTGATCAACCAGTTCCAGCGCATTGACCGCCTCTTCCTCTAAAACCGCAAACACGTATTCTTCCTCGGATCCGGGTAATTGCCACCAGCCGGCATCCAACAGCTGGACCTGGCCGCGCACTCCGCGCAGCCTGGACAACAGAAGAATCTCTTTAAGCAGGATTAAATAGTCCCTTTGTGCAGGAGCTGTTTTCAAAGCCACCCAACGCCGGGTTTGACGGTCATAGGCGCGAAATACGCTTGCATAACCGCCAGTATCAATCCTCTCTTGCAGTTCATAGCGGCCGGCAATCAGCCTGTTGGCAATGTGGACCTTGACCGAGTGCCCCTGCACCTTGTCATAGGCATTAAAAACATCAGTCAGAAAAGTCTGGCTGGCATAGTCTTTTATTTGAAAACGGCCCCGCCCCAGGGGTTGTTGCAACTGCGTTATTTTCTGCGCGCTGGCCTGGGGCAACCATTGTTCCTTGGCCTGTTGATAAAGTTTCTGGGCTTCTGCCCGAAAATCCTTTTCCTCCAGTCCTGCTGCCCTGTCCAGGTTGTCCAGTCTTGCATACACCTCGGCCAGGGGGTGGCCCTGCTGCAGGCTGGCAAGCCACAGGCGCAGGTGCGGAGTCAGATATGCTGAGCCGGATAAAGCCTGCAGCTGTTTATACAGCCATTCGGCCTGCGCCAGGGGCAGCAAAGCGGGCTTTTGTTTTGCCAGCTGACTGCATGTCTGTTCCAAGGCTGCTGCCTGGGCATCATTGAGTTCACGCAATGCCTCCTGCGCTGAAAGATACCGGTCTTCCGCCTTTTGAGCAGTCAGTCTGGCCAGGCAGGATTGTATGCCCGGCAGGTCCTGCAGTTGCGGATTGTTCTCCAGGATTTTATTCAAAACCGCGCCCAGGGAATACAAATCGCTTTGCACGGAAAAAATACCCGCGCTTTTTGCTTCAGGCGCCAGCCACTCTGCATTAAGCACCCCTGGTTGGACTTGCACCAATCCTTCACGGGCAACGGGGAAAGCCCAGGCAAAATCTATCAGCTTGATCTGATCCGAGTGAAATACCAGGTTTCCTTGTCCATCATAGGAAGCAGCGAGCAGAATATTTTCCGGACGGATGTCAATGCCCAAAAGGTCCTGTGCATGCAGGCCGGCAAAAGCGCCCAGGAGATTGCGGGTAAAAGCCAGAAAGCGGTCCGGCGCCAGGTCTTTGGTCTCCAAAAGGGCAAAGGAATTCTCCCCGCCTTTTTCCATCACTGTAAAAACATACTCCTGCCGGCCGTCCCCTGCCTGCAATCCGAACCAGCCGTAATCCGCCAGCTGCGCTGCTGCTGAAAAATTGGCCAGCCGGGCTGAAACCTGTATTTCCTTGAGGATCATCATGCTTCCCAGGTTGCTGCTGGCGATCTTGACGGCCACGTTTTGCCGGGTCTTGCGGTCATACGCCGAATAAATTTCCGCATACCCGCCAAAACTGATCCGTTCCTTCAACTCATACCGGTCTTTGACCACCAGCCCTGAATACCGCAGCGCGGTTTCTTTTTTTGTCAACTGGTCGTATACCTTGTAGGCTGCCGCGACTCCGCGCTCGCTGACGAAATCAAGAATGCGATAGCGGCTGCCGATGATCTGCGGCGGTTTTTCCATGGCCTTTTTTGCTTGCGCCTGCGGCAGCCAGAGCTCTTTGGCCTGCTGAAAAAGCTCCCGGCCTTTTTCCCGGAAAACCTGGGTTTGGGTCTTTTCCAGATCCTGTAAAAGTTGCAGGCGGGCATACAGGTCCATAAACGGGATTTTCTTTTGCAGTCCCTGCAGCCAGGCTTGCATGGCCGGGCTCAGGCAGGTTTCAGCCTGCAGGCCTTCCAGCACGCCCTGCAATTTTGCCGTATCCCCGGGTGTCAGCCTCCTAAGCTGCTTGCCCTGCATCAGGTCCATGACCTGTTCCACGGCAAAGCGGGCATCCCCGCTGCGGCCGGCAGCCAGCAATTCATGGGCGCGGGTGATCCAGCCATCAGGCCCGCCGACAGTCACCGTGGATTGCACTCCGGCCCTGGCCACCAGGCGTTGATGGGTGTAGCCGGTCACCTGGCGCACCAGCCCGGCTGCCTCTGCGTGGGCATAACCGCAACTTTCCAAAGCTTCATGCAGTATCACCGCTGCGGCTTCGGCGCTGGACAGTTGTTTAAAGGCTTTCTCCGTAATATATACCGCGCCTTGGAAAAAAAATACGCCCAGGTCCTCGATGTCCGCATCGCGGACCAATTCCCTGGGCAGGTCGGAAGTCTTCTTTAAAATGTAAACCGGATAGTCTTTTGACTGGATGGCCTGGAGGGCATTGCGGGCTGCTGATTGCGGCAGGCGTCTGGCTGCAGCGTGGAGGAAGGTGGCAAGGATTTCACGCAGCGGAGGCCCGCGCGTGGGTTCGGCTTCATCCAGGGC
>JAFGIQ010000126.1 GCA_016929575.1 candidate division FCPU426 bacterium | reverse complement strand
GAAACACCTTCGGGCCGTATGTGGTCTGGGCCGAGCATGCCAATACGAACTGGCAGATATATATGAAGCATCTTGATCTCGCCAACTGGTATTCCTTTGCCGGTGAGATAAACCGGGTCAACACCCAAAACGCCTATGGGCCCCGTCTGGCCATTGTCCCCGGCGGTGAAACCCCTTACGTTACCTGGTTTGAAACCACGGCGGACTTAAGAGATGAAGTTTTTGTAAAATACTATACTGCCGGCATGTGGGTGCAAGCCGGAAGCAGCTTGAATGAGGCCGGCAACAGCCGGGGCCAATGGCCGGACATTGCCATGGATAGCGCCACCCCCTTTGTATGCTGGCAGGAAGAGTACCTGGCGCAAAATCGTATTTATGTCAAAAAGCAGAATGGATTGGCATGGGACCTGCTGGGCGGACCCCTGAATGAAAGCATTGCCGAGAATGCCTATGCCCCCCGGATGGAAGCCTATGCCACCATGCCCTATGTCACGTGGTATGAAGAAGGGACGCCCGCGAGCAGGGTATATGTGAAAAAATGGAATGGGTACGACTGGGAAATGATCGGCGGCGGCAGTCTGAATATGAATGCCAACCAGCAAGCCAGGAATCCGGCGCTGGCCTTGGCATTGTCCACTCCGTATGTTGTCTGGGAGGAATGGTCCGGGACCCATTGGCAGATTTTTGTGAAATATGCCGATGTCACCACCTGGCTGCCGGTCGGCAGCGCCGACAGTTTAAACATCGATGCCAACCAGGATGCGCTCTCGCCCAGCATTGCCCTTTGGAACCTGACGCCGTATGTGGCCTGGTGCGAATCGGACGGCAATACCACGCAGGTCTATGTAAAGCGGTATAACGGCTCGGGCTGGGAACTCCTGGACGGCAGTCTCAACCACAACCTCCTATACGGCGCCGAGGCTCCTGAAATTGCCTTGGTGGATACCACGCCTTATGTGACCTGGATAGAATGGGACGGAAGCCTCGTGGGCCGCGTGTATGTCAAGCATTGGGATCCCAACAGTACCCCCACCTTTACACCCACTGTTTCCCTGAGCCCCACGATTTCCACCACGCCGACAAGCACGCTTACGTCCACGCCTTCTTCAACCCGCACGCCGCTTATTCCATCCGCCACCGCCACTACCACCCCAACCCCGACGTGTACCGCAACTTTGACCCTCTACCTGACTTCCTTTGCCGAATATACCCCGACCCAGACTCCTTCATTTACCACTACCTATACGCCGGTCACCCCGGCGCGGTCAGCCACTGCCAGCATGACTCCGACCTCCACGGCAGAGAGTGTCCCCCTGGCGCCTACGGCAACCTGTACCGTGGATTTGTTCAGACGGGTGAGCGAATCATCCCCGGTCATTATTCGCGGCAATGTCCTGCGCCCCAGTTTGCGGCGGCCGGTGCAGATCGAGGTATTCCTGGAAAAAACACAGCGCGTGCGGGTGAGGATCTACAGCATGCGCGGCGCGCTGGTAAAGACGGTGGTGGATGAAGTGGCGGCTGCCGGACGTTTTGAAACCATTTGGGAAGGCTTAAATCAACAAGGGGAACTTGTGCGTTCGGGTGTATATATCATTTTCATCGAGACCGACCGGTTTAAGGAAAAGCGTAAAATGGTCGTAGTGCGATAAACAGGCAGGGAAGGATGCGCATGCGGACACGGGAGTTGATCATCTGCAGCCTGGGATTCTGGCTGGCGGCCACGGGCCGGCCGGAGGCGGCCGGCGCCACTGGTGCGGAATTTTTACGCATTGATGTTCCCGCCAGCACGGCTGCGCTTGCAGCCGGTACGGCTGTCCAGGGCGGAAGCGCTCTTTTGGCCTGGAATCCGGCCGGCATACTTGGCCAGCAGGAGCCGTCCCTCTCTTTGACCCATGTTTCCTCATTCATTGATACGGCCTATGAGCAGTTGGAAGGGGTTTATCCCCAGTGGCTGGGCGGATCCTGGGCCCTGCGGCTTTTTTACGGCAGCACCTATGACTTTATGGAGATCAATGAATACGGCGATGAGGTGGGTGAGCTGGAAAACTATGACGTGCTGCTGCATTTTGCCCATGCCAGGAATGTGTGGGGGGGGATCCAGGCCGGATTGGCAGTAAAAGCGTTTGAAAGCGTATTGGCGGGATACAACAGCCACGGCCTGGCTCTGGACGCAGGCGTGCAATACCACCTGGCGGCATTGCCGTTGTCCCTGGGCATAGCCCTGCAAAATCTCGGGGCCATGACGGCTTTTGAAGAGGAAGCGGATCCATTGCCGCTCCTTTTTAGGGCGGGTGCTGCTTCGCGGTGGCAGCCGCTTCCCGGACACGGACTCAACCTGCGCCTGGATGCATGGCAGCCCTTGGCGGGTGATGACGACACCGTGCTGGTGGCGGGGCTGGAATACACCATGCAGGAATTACTGGCCGTGCGGGCAGGATACCGCTTTTTGGCCGAATTGGGCGGATTGTCCCTGGGGGCCGGGGTCCGGGTTGACGCTTTTGGATTGGACTATGCGTATCAGCCTTTCAATGGTCTGGGCGATAATCATCGCCTGACCTTTACCTATTATTTCCAGGCCGGCCGCACGCCGCCGGCGTCTGTGCGCGGATTACAGATGCAAGAGCCCGGACAGGATGAATCGGCTTTGCCCATTGCGCTTACACATGCCGCCCGGCAACAGGCAAAAATCAAGACCTTGACCGTGCTCCCCAGAAAATATGAAGGCAAGCTGCTATTTAAAACCCCGGAGATGAAACGCCGGCCAAAAGAATGGCGCTTTGAAATAAACAATCAGGAAGGCAGGATCATCAAGACCTTTTCCGGTCCCGGACGTCCGCCGGCAAACATCAGCTGGGACGGCCGGGACGAAAACGGCAATGTGGTGATGCAGAAGGACAGATATGAATTGGCTTTCCATGCTGCCGGCCACAAAAGTGTGAGAAGGGCTTTGCCGCAGCTGGAAACAGCGCTCAAACTATCCTTTAAGGACGGGGCCCCGCTTGAACCGGCTGTGCGTTTTATAGTCGCCAGCAATCCGGAGGTGACCCAGTGGCGTTTGGCCATACGGCAACAGCAGGAGGGAAAAATCGTGCGGGTGCTGGAAGGACGGGGCCTGTTGCCGGCCGAGATCATGTGGGACGGTTGCCATGAAGACCAGACAGTGGCGGACACGCGTTTGCATTATACCTATGAACTGGCGGTGGCTTTTGCAGATGAATCGGAAGCCTTGGTGTCGGACATCATTCAACCCATCCCTGCCCGACAAGTGCCGGTGCCTGATGGCGACAAAGCGCTTTTACTTACCGGGGTCTTGTTTGATTTTAACAGCGCTATTTTGGCCCCGGAAATGACCGACAAGTGTATCGCTGCAGCGGAGATCATGCGCCGTTATCCGCGCCAAGCCAAAGCTGTTTGCGAAGGTCATGCGGATGAAATTGGAACAGAAAAAGCCAATATCGTCATTTCCGAAGAAAGAGCACATATGGTGGCCAATTTTCTTGCCGCCCAACCCGGCGTTCATCAAGACAGCCTGTCTTTTATCGGTTACGGTAAAAGCCGTCCGGAAAACACGCTCAGGACCGAGGAGGGAAGGGCCAGGAATCGCCGGGTGGAAATCCGTTTGCTTCTTCCCGCGCCCTGACCCGGTGCTCATTTCTGTCCAAATTACATGCAGGCCGCCGCCGGCGTCCTATTTTTACCGAATAATCCATCCGGTCAGGGCTGCCGTAGGCGTCCTATTTTTACAGAATAATCTATCCAGTCAGGACTGCCGGTGCCAACGTATCAATGTAAATTGAACAAGAGTGATTTTACTCAATACCATAAAAACTGTGACGACCTGATGAAGTTGTAGATAGGTTTGCCGCCGGGCAAATGACCAGGGATGGAGAAAAATCACCACTTGTTTGATGGGTTTGATTGGGCCTGCCAAGTGTCATCGTCATGTCAAAATACCGGCTACAAAAACGTGAAGTTCTTTTTACATCATCCTGACACATTCCCTGGGCATGTGTGCGATAAATAACTATAGAGAAAATTGGCGATCGATACAACGGCCTGCAGTGGGGGTCATGGAGGAGGCGAGGTTATGAGTAAAAGACATATCATCCTGCCCGCAGTACTTTTTCTAATATCCTTGAAAACAGTTCAGGCAGCCAGCCCGACTATTACGCAAACCCCCACCTTGACGCAGACGCCATACGGCAACACATCGACCGCGACCGTGACGCAAACGCCTACGCAGATTATTTGGGACATAAGCCCGACCATCACCAGCACGCCCTATGGGACCACAGTGACTGCGACCTTTACCCGTACTGCGACCATTACGCCCACGGCCCTGGGGACCAGTCTGACTGCGACCATCACGCCTACGG
>JAFGIQ010000125.1 GCA_016929575.1 candidate division FCPU426 bacterium | reverse complement strand
TGCGCTTTTTTTCGGCGCCCTGGGGTTGGGGCTGGCGCTTCATCCCTGGCGGCGCGCAGCATCGTTTATCATGCGCTGCATTGTGCTCTTGTTTGACACGCCTTTGTTTTTTTACGCTTTCTGGACTGTGGACTTAAACAAGGTATTGTTCTACGCCCCCGTGCCCCTGCTGGCCGTGCTTTTGGTTTTGCTGACCTTGTGGCTGAGCCCCGGGATCGCCAGGCGCGTGCTCGCCAACCCGAGCGCGCAGGGCGTTTTTATCCTGTCAGCCGCTTTCTCGAATGTCGGAACCACTGGCGGCTCCTATATCTGTTATCTGCTGTTCGGCCTGCCTGGATTGGCACTGGGCTATCTCTTCCTGCTGCCGTACCCCATTTTGATATTTACCCTGGGTTTCAGCACGGCCAAGCACTACGCCAGCAGCAGCCGGCTGTCGTGGCGCGGCCACCTGGCCAATATTACCGGCAATATTTTTTCCCTGCTTCCTCTCTCTGCCATCGCGCTGGGGCTGGTCTTGAACAGCAGCGGCTTTATACCCCCCCGGGGACTGGCGCTGGCCGCGGATATTTGGATCAAAGCCGGGCTGGGGTTGATGTGCCTGGCCATCGGCATGACCCTTACACTGCAAAACCTCTTCCGGCCTTGGCGGGCCCTGCTTTGGCTGGGTGTCATCAAATTTCTGTTCCTGCCCGCCGCGGCGCTTGTCTTTTTGTTGTTGGTATACGGTTCCCTGACGCCGCTCCCGGCCAAGGTGATTCTCATCCAAGCAGCCATGCCGCCCGCCATGTATGCGGTCATTACCGCCAATCTTTTCGGTTTGGACCGGGAGCTGGTCAATTCCCTCTGGTTTTCCACCACCGTGATGCTGATTCCTCTGGCCGGCATCTTTTTCCTGCTGTGGGCGTGAGGGAAATGCAGCCAGCGCAAAATGTTTTACACATTTATGACATTTACAGGTAAAATGATGGACTAAAATAATAATGTAGAAACCGCTTAAAACTGCTTGGCCAGGCTCCTGCCGGAAGAAAAGGCTTTCCCCTATACACCCAATATCCTTCCCGGCCGGGGTTTGAAATGCAAACATCCGGCCTTGCAGGACATACCAGCTCCTGCGACCGGCTTTACCTTCCCCACGCTTCACGCGCGGGATATTTGCGGCGACGTCATCAGGAGAGCATATGTCTTCTTTGGGTATCTCCCGCTATCTGCTGTCTTTCTTTTTCTTGTTTGTATTCCTGGCCGGCGGCTATGCCTCTTACCACTATTATTCGCATCTGTGCAAATCAGAGCGTTTAAACCTGGCGGAGCGTCAAAACCTGCTTGAAAAAAAACTTTCCCAGCGCATTCAGGAACACTGGTCGCAAACCATCCAAGCCACCATCCGCTCCACCAAACGCGCCATCCCCTCCTCGCGGGAACATCTTTCCAAAGCGTTGAAAGTGATTGTCGAATCCAGGGAGGATGTGCGGCAGGCTTTTTTTGTGGACCAGGAGACCATTTTTCTGCCGCAATGGAAAAAATTCCGGGTGACCAAGCTTAGGGAAGATCTTTCCCTGACGCTCTTTGAAAATCCCGAATTCAAGCAGGCGGAAATCCTGGAGTATCAAAGCCAAAAATACGAGGCGGCGGTCGAGATCTACGAGCGTTTTTGGCTGGAAAACCCTGATAATTTTCAAGCCGCCGCCGCCCTGGCGCGCTGTCTGTATAAAATAAAAAAATACAGCCGTGCGGAAAAAATTTACCGCCAGATTTTTACCCAAAACCCCTCCGCCCTGGTGCAGGGAGACGTGCCGCTGGCCATTACTGCGGCTTTTCAATTGCTGAATATCTATGAAGCCACGGGCAACAGCCCGGCGGCCACGGCTTTCGCGCTTTCGCTGTATGAGGATCTCCTGGATGAAAAGTGGGAACTCTCCGCCTTCAAACTGGATTTTTTCAAGAAAAGAATAAAAACCATAACCCCGTGGCTTGGTGCCGATGCACAATTCACCCGCAGCTTCACACAGCTGCTGAAGCGGGAAAAAGATCTCGAGGCCGTCAAGCGCTACGTACGGTTTATCTCCCGCCGGGTTATTCCCTTCATTGAAGGCAGCATCATCCAGGACTACCGCGTTTATTTTCTGGCCGGAAAAGGCGAACGCGCCCAATTCCTGCTGGTCATCCCCGACGGCCGCAATTATATCGTCCTGGATATTGATTATAAAAAATACCTGCAGCATTATCTGGTCTCTTTTCTGCGCACCCTGGCCCGGGACAATAAAATCGGCCTGCGCCTGCGCTGGGCCGGCGTTGCCCTCGAGGTGGAAGCCGCGCCTCCGGGAACGCTGCAGGAGGTGGCCGTGTCCCCGGACTTTCCCGACTTATGGGCCACCCTGTCTTTTCCCGACAGCACGGCCCAATTGCTGGAAAACCGGCTGCTCCAGTATAAATGGTATTTCGCCGGCGGCTACACCCTTTTTGTCGCCGTCCTGTCGCTGGTCTACTTCGTCTTGAACAAGCAGATTCAATTCGCGGAATTGAAGTCGGATTTTGTCTCCCATGTGTCACACGAGCTGAAAACCCCCCTCACCTCCCTGCGCATGTTTTCCGAGATGCTGAAATCCAATCACCGTTTGTCCGCCAAAAAGCGCCAGCAATACTACGATATCATGCTGGAGGAGTCCGTCCGTTTATCCAGCCTCATCGAAAATTTGTTGGATATTTCCCGCATTGAGCGCAAAAAAAGCCAGTATGCCTTCAGGCCGGAAAATGTCGATACGGTCCTCCGGGCCGCGCTGGGTGTTTTCCAAAGCACGCTGAAAAGCGGACGCCGCCGGATCAAAAGCTGCCTCGCCACCCCCGTGGAGGCCAGTATGGACCGCAGCGCCGTCATCCAGATGGTATTGAACATTCTTGACAATGCCAGGAAATTTTCCCCGGACAACAGCAAAATCGCCGTTTCCAGCCGGGTGGAAAGCAGCAAAGCCGTCATTCAGATCAATGACCAGGGGATCGGCATGAGTCCTGCCGAAATACGGAAAGTGTTCAGGCGGTTTTACCAGGTGAAAAAAGCCTATGAAGACAAATTCAAGGGCGTAGGGCTGGGACTGGCCATTGTCAAAAACATTGCCCAGGCGCACCATGCCCGCCTTACCCTGGACAGTGTGAAGGGGCGCGGCACCACGGTGACGGTCTCGCTGCCCTTATTGAACAATTAGCCGGTTTTTACGGCGGAATTGCCCCCGGACTTCACCGGCGCTTTTAAAAAAGCGGCCTCACCAGGGCCGCGTGGAAATATCCATGAAAGGTAAGGTGCAGCGCATGGCAACTATTTTGATCATTGAAGATGAAGCCCCCATTCTGACCGGACTGGAAGACGCCCTGCTGGCCGAAGGGTACGAAGTCATGACGGCCAGCAACGGGGAGCTGGGATTGAAAACCGCCCTGCAGGAAAAAACGGAGCTTATCCTCCTGGACATCATGCTTCCCAAATTAAACGGCTTTGATCTCATTTCCCAGTTCCGGCAGAAAAACAAAACCACGCCCATCATCATGCTCACCGCCAAAGGCCAGGAGAGGGACAAGATCAAGGGATTTGCGCTTGGTGCCGACGATTATGTCACCAAGCCCTTCAGCGTCAAAGAGCTTACGGCGCGCGTGAAAGCCGTATTGAAGCGCTCCCTCCAGACTGCCCCCGCGGTGGCGGAATACGTGCTGGAGGGAATCCATTTCGATTTCAAGGCGCTGAAGGCCAGGAAAGCCCAGCAGGAGATCGCCTTGTCCCCCCGGGAGTATGATCTTTTACGCTATCTCATCGAGCACAAGGGCGAAGTCATTTCCAGGGCGCAGATACTGCAGGCCATCTGGCAGTACGACCTTGAAAACACGCCCACCACCCGCACCATCGACAATTATATTGTCAAGCTGCGCCAAAAGGTTGAAAAAAAACCGGATCAGCCGCGGCACATTCTCACAGTGCACGGCAAAGGATACCGTTTCGAGGAGTAGGCACATGATTGGCTATCATGGTCTAAAGGCAGCTGCTGGTGCGCATGTCCGGTTTTGGTTCCCATCCCCGGCCGTTCTCTGTCTGCACCCAGTGCGGAGGGTTCCGGGAACATGGCCGGCGCCTTTGGCATTCGGAAAAGGGGCGATGGCATGATGCGTAGCAGCCTGTTGTTTATCCTGGTCTTGTTTTTAG
>JAFGIQ010000124.1 GCA_016929575.1 candidate division FCPU426 bacterium | reverse complement strand
GGTCGGAGCCTTTGTCACGGAAACCGGGGGCGTATCCTCGCACGCGGCCATTCTGGCCCGTTCTTTGCGTCTGCCGGCAGTGGTGAGCGTCCGGGGGGTTTTGCAGAAAATAAGGGGCGGAGAACGCGTACTGGTGAACGGCACGCTGGGGCAGGTTGTTTTGAATCCCTCCCCGGCGCAAGCGGAGGAAGCGCGCGCAGAGGGGGAAAAAAGGGGCGAATTGTTTTTGCCGGCCCGTTCCGCCCAGCCTGTTTACACTGCGGACGGAGTGCCTGTCATCTTTACCGCCAACCTGACGCGGGAGGATGAAGCTGCAGACGCGGTCCGGGTGGGAGCCATGGGCGTGGGCCTTTTACGCACGGAATTTCTGTTCATGGACCGGGGGCAATTTCTGGGGGAGGAAGAGCAATATGCGGCCTACCGGCATGTGCTGGAATCCATGGCCCCGCATCCGGTGACGATTAGGACCCTGGACCTGGGCGAGGACAAGCATTTTGATTTTGAAAATCCGGTAGAGCAAGCCTCCCCTCATTGCATACTGGGCTGGCGGTCCATCCGGCTGTCCCTGGCACATGAAGGAGTCTTTTTAGACCAACTCAAGGCCTTGCTGCGCGCAGCTGCGCACGGAACGTTGCGCATTTTGCTGCCTATGGTCAACGGCGCGGAGGAAGTCCGCAGGGTCAAGGAGTTGCTGGTCCAGGCCGTTGACGAGCTGCGCGCCCGGAACATTCCCCACCAGGACAAGGTGCAGGTCGGAGTCATGATTGAAACCCCGGCTGCGGCCATTTCTCCCGAGATCCTGCTGGCGGAGGCGGATTTTATATCCGTTGGAACCAATGATTTGGTGCAATACGTGATGGTGGCGGACCGGGCCTCGGAAAAAATGCACGCCTATTACCGCTCCTGTTCGCCCATCATCCTCAAGCTGTTGAAAAACCTGGCCCACACCGCCGGGACCATGGGCAAAGACGCGAGCATATGCGGCGAGATCGCCGGCGATCCCCGCTATCTGCCATTGTTGCTGGGCCTGGGATTCCGCTCCTTTTCGGTCGCGCCGGTTCTGCTTTTAGACCTGGTCCAATCCGCCGCCACATACAGAATACCCGAATGCGAAGACCTGGCTGAAAAAGCGCTGCGGATGACCACGGCCGATGAAGTGGAAGCGCTGTTAATAAAATTCAGCGCCTAATTCCGGTGCCTGGCGGCGTTGGCCGTGATTGTGCCAGCCTATTGATTGCCCCAGCCGTAAACCTGAACTGGCCGAATACAAAACAATAAAAAGCTTGACTTAAAAATAGTATTAAGGTACCATAATACATAAATATATCCAAGGAGGGCACGATGGCAGGATTGGTCCATATATCAGACGCAGTGGTGCTGGCCTTGCACGCGCTGGCCTATCTGGCTAAAAAAAGGGCTGAACCTGTTTCCGCCCGGGAGATGTCCGAAGCCATGCGGGTGTCTTTGGCCCATCTGGCAAAAGTATTGCAGCGCCTGGAGAAAGCCGGCCTGGTCAAGAGCAAACGGGGGCCGCAGGGGGGATTCAGGCTGGGGAGGGGGCAGTCTCAGATAACATTGAAGCACATCTATGAAACTATAGCCGGGAAACTTCGTTTTAACGGCTGTTTGCTCGGCCAACCATTTTGCCAGGGCTATTGCCCCTTAAGCCAAAGCCTGCAGGCCGCGGAACAGGACATCATCCAAAAACTGGGAGAGACGACACTGGCGGATTTTGCCGGTCCGCTCCGGCTTAAAAGCCATCCCTCCGCCAGAAAGGATTAAAACATGGGTAAACTCAGAAAAATAATAACCATTGCTGAAGACAAGTGCACAGGATGCGGGCTTTGCATTCCCAACTGCCCGGAAGGAGCACTGCAGATCATAGACAACAAAGCCCGGCTGATCAGCGATCTGTTTTGCGACGGTCTGGGTGCCTGCATTGGCCATTGTCCGGAAGGAGCCATCCGCATGGAAGAGCGGGAGGCCCAACCCTATAACGAGGCCAAAGTGATGGCCAATATTGTCAAACAGGGGGCCAATACGATAGCCGCCCATCTGCGGCACCTTCAAGAACACGGGGCAGAGGAGCTTTACTCCCAAGCAGTGGCATATCTTAAGGAAAACAAAATTCCCCTGCCCACAGATTCATCCAATGGGCATGGACACGGCCACAGTTGCCCGGGAGCGCGCGCCTTGAGTATCAAGGCCGAACCCATACCGGCCGGCGCCACAGGCAACAGGATGGAGGCGGTTTCCCAATTGCAAAACTGGCCGGTACAGCTGAAGCTGCTTCCGGTATATGCCCCCTATTTAAAGCAGGCGGAAGTATTGCTGGCCGCTGACTGCGCGCCTTTTGCCTATGCCGCTTTTCACCAGGATTTTTTGCAGGGCAAGGTGCTGATGATCGCCTGCCCCAAACTTGACGACACCCAGTTGTACATAGACAAACTTACAGCCATATTTAAAACCCAGGATATCCGCTCCCTCACGATCGTGCATATGCAAGTGCCATGCTGTTTCGGCCTGGTGGAGATCGTCCAAGCCGCCCAAGCGGCAGCAGGCGTCAGGGTGCGGATAAAGCGCGTCAATATCAGCCTGCAGGGCCAGGTACTGGAGGAAGCAATGGCATGAAGATCAAATAGAAGCGGGAGACAATATTGCTGTGGCGGGCGCATGCCGCATGATTTCAATCTGGCCGGAAGGCGTTTTGAGGACAGGAGAAATATAAACAAGGAGGCACCAACATGTTTTGTTATCAATGCGAAGAAGCAGCCCAGGGAAAAGGCTGCAGTACCATTGGCGTTTGCGGAAAGGAAGCCACAACCTCGTATTTGCTGGATGTCCTGCTGCATGTGACCAAGGGAATTTCACAATATGCCTGGCGCGCGCGGGAAAAAGGGGTCCGGGACCCGCGTCTGGATGCTTTTGTGACCGAGGCCCTGTTTGTTTCTGTCACCAATGTCAATTTTGATCCGGAAAAGATCTTGGAATTCATCAGGGAGGCTGTGGCCATGCAAAGAGAGGCCAAAACCGTGTATGGCAGAGCCTGTGCTGTTGCCGGAGAAAAAATCGAGGAACCAAGCGGACCGGCCCGGTGGATGCCGTCGAACGAAACTGCGGCTTTGCTGGCGCAAGCAGCAGAGGCTGGCGTGAGAAGCAGACAACAACGGCTGGGCGAGACCATAGCCGGGCTTCAAGAAACCATTCTCTATGGACTCAAAGGCATGGCGGCCTATGCCTGTCATGCCCGCACGCTGGGGAAAGAAGACGAAGCCGTATACGCCTTTTTTCACTCCGCGCTTAGCTATCTGGCCGACGAACCGCAGGAGGTGGCAGAACTTCTGGCCTGGGCCTTGAAGGTCGGGGAAATGAATTTTAAAGTCATGGAAATGCTGGATCAGGCCCATACGGATGCGTACGGGCATCCAGAACCAACCATGGTGCGCACGACACCGGTGGAGGGAAAAGCCATTCTCGTCTCAGGGCACGATCTCAAGGATTTAGAAGAGCTTTTGGAACAAACGCGGGATAAACACATCAATGTTTATACGCACAGTGAAATGCTGCCTGCCAATGCCTATCCTGCGCTGAAGCAGTATCCGCATTTCATCGGGCATTACGGCGGCGCGTGGTATGCGCAGCAGCAGGAATTCGACGCCTTTCCCGGTGCGATCCTCATGACCACCAACTGCATACAAAAACCCAGGGCAACGTATCAGCGGAGAATATTTTCCAAAAACCTGGTCGGATGGCCCGGGGTGACGCACATTGAAAACAATGATTACCAGCCAGTAATCGAAGCCGCCTTGGCGGCCCCGGGTTTTTCGGAAACCGCCGAAGAGAAGCACATGCGTATAGGATTTGGGCATCAGGCCGTATCGGGGGTTGCCAGCAAAGTGGTGGAATTGGTCAAGGCCGGGAGGATCACCCATTTCTTCTTGATCGGAGGGTGTGACGGCAGGAAAGCCAGCCGGAATTATTATACCAAAGCCGCAAACCAGGTGCCGCCGGATGCAATCATCATGACCCTGGCCTGCGGCAAATTCAGGATCAATCAGAAGGAATACGGAGAGATCGGCGGCATCCCGCGGCTTTTGGATGTCGGCCAATGCAATGACGCGTATTCGGCCATCCGCATTGCGATGGCTTTGGCGGAGGCGCTGGAAACGGATGTGAATGGGTTGCCGCTCACTTTTTTACTTTCCTGGTACGAACAAAAGGCAGTGGTGATATTGCTGACGCTTTTGTCACTGGGTGTAAAGAACATGCGGCTGGGGCCTTCTTTGCCGGCTTTTATGACGCCGGAGGTTGCAAAAGTGCTGGCCGAAAAATTCAATCTCCTTTTGATTTCGGAGGTTGAAAAGGATACTGATAAAGGAGATCGGGTAATGGCCAGCCCTCTCTGATCATGCCTGGTGTGGCGACCAGGATGCATGGGGCCACGGGCAGGACGGTTCTATGGTATTCCAAAAGGGGAATCCCTCTGGAAGCGCGCTGGACAATAAAACGGTGTTGTGAGACATTCAGGGCGGGGTCTAAAGGAACAGAGGGCCGTTTTAAAGGAGCAACCATGATGCACCGCCTATTGATCTTTCCATTTATAAGTCTTTTTTACCTCGGTACCCCGGTGGCGCAGGCTGAAACTCTGGCACAGATGCAGGAAGAGGCTATGGCCTCCAATCCCGGGGTCCTGGCCGCCCGGGATGCCTGGATGGCGGCGCAGGCGCAGGAGAGTGTTCAAGGCTGGTGGCCCAATCCCCAACTGAAGCTGTCCTTTGAAAACCTGCCGTCAGGCGAATGGGATTTTACCCGTTCGCCCATGAGCGGCAAAAAACTGATGCTTATGCAAAAAGTGCCGTTTTGGAAAGCCCCCCTGCGTGGCAGGATGGCGCAGACCGTTGCCAAGGAAAAAGAAGCTGCTTGGCAGGTCAAACGCTGGGAACTGCGTCAGCAGGTGGCCGAAGGGTATCACCAAATCCTGTATTTGCAGGAAGCAGAGCGCATACTCACCCAAAACCATAATCTTCTGCAACGCCTGGCAAAGATAGCGCGGGTGAAATATGAAGGCGGCAGGGGCCTGGAACAGGATGTTTTGCGCGCTGAACTGGAGGAGGCACTGATGCAGAATCAGCTGCTGGAGGTAAACCAAAACCGCCAATCACAAATGAAAATCCTGGCCGCCTTATTGGGCCGGGAGCCTGACGCTGCTGTGCACATCGAAGGCCGGGCCGGATGGCAACCACGGCTGTTGGACCGGGAAACCCTTATTCAGGAGGTTAGGCAAAATAATCCCGAATTGAAGCGCATGCAAAAGCAATGGGAAAAATCGCGCTGGCAGCAACGTTTGGAAAACGAAGCGTGGATTCCTGAGCTTGAATTATCCGGCTATTATACCTGGCGGGAGCCGGCCGCGGGCGACATGATAGGTGGAGAGGATTTTGCGGGTGCGGCTGCGGGCATTGAGATTCCGCTTTACTTTTTTGCCCGGGAAATTCCCCGGGCCCGGGCGGCCGGGTCATTGCAAGAGCAAATGCACAAACAGCTACAGGATGCGCAAAAGACAACAATGTCCCGAGTACTGGTTGCCCTCGACACTCTGGAACGGCTTGTGGAGTCTGAGGATTTATACAGAAAAAAAATACTTCCCCAGGCCCGGTCTGCCCTGGATTCGTCCATGGCCGCCTATCAGACCGGCAGGGTGGAATTCAACACTATGGTTGGCAATGAAATCTTGTTCATCAGGCATGAATTGCAGTATCAAAAAATCATTGAAACCTATGAACGCGAGATTGCCAGGCTGGAAACACTGTTGGGACGGAAACTGGCCGAAACGGTCAAGGAGGCGGAAAAATGAATAAGTATATCTCTATCACTGTTTTTCTTGCGGGGATTGCAGCTGCGGGAATGGCAATCAATGGTTGCACAGCGCCAAAAACAGGGCAGATAGAACAAGCGCTGTACCAATGCCCCATGCACCCTGCGGTCATATCGGACCGGCCGGGCAGTTGCCGCATCTGCGGCATGGATTTGGTGCCAGTAAAGAAACCGGCCGGGCCGGAGGAAAAAGACAGCCAGATCCAGCATGAAACTACTAAGGCAAAGCATGGAAAACATACCGGCATGCATCCGGAGGGATATAGCAAGATAAATATCAGTCCTGAAAAGCAGCAGTTAATCGGCGTGCGGCTGGCAAAGGTGGAGCAGGCGGCATTGATAAAAACCATCCACGTGGCCGGAGAAGTGGCGCATGATCCGGATATGTACCAGGCGCAGGCCGAGTATTTGAAAACCAAAGGATACGGCGGCGATACGGGGCTGCACAGTGCCACCCGCCTGAAACTGGAGCACATGGGCATGAGTCCGGAATTGATCCGGGCCCTGGAACGGCGGGGAGAGGCCAAGCGCAACTTGATTGTTGAAAGCCGGGATTACCATTTTTGGATATACGTCTATTTTTATGAATCGGACCTGCCCTATATCAAAACCGGGCAGGAGGTCACCATCACTGTTCCCGTACTCAATAACATGAAGTACCCGGGAACCTTAAAAGCCCTGCGTTCGTATATTGACACGCGGACCCGCAGTATTCGGGGAATTGTGGAAGTGGAGGATAGAAATTATCACTTGCGTCCGGGTTTGTTTGTCAATGCCGCGGTGGAGGCGGTTTTGCCGGAGACGGCCGTTATGCCGCTGTCCGCGGTTTTGGATTCCGGGGAACGCCGGCTGGTGTTTGTCAAGACCGGCAACGGGATCTTTCATCCGCGCCAGGTGGAAGTGGGCGCGGTGGCGCAGGAACAGGTGCAGGTTTTATCCGGGGTTGCGCCCGGCGAGGAGGTTGTGGTCAGCGCCAATTTCATGCTGGATTCGGAAAGCAGGTTGCAGGCGGCCCTGGAAAGCGCCGCGCAACCTGCCGGGCATCAGCATTGATGCTGCCGCTGGAGAGGAGTGCGGACGTTTTTATTCCTGTATGCTGAACGGGGGGCAGGCAGACATTGGCAGAGGCACACATCAACAGGGTCATTGCAATCCGGCGCTGATGCCGGGGAACGAAACGATTGACAGGATAGCGTGATGATAAACCAACTCATTGAGTATTCGCTGAAAAACAAGTATATCGTGTTGCTCTTTACCGGGCTGGCGGTTTTATGGGGGATGTATGCGCTGACCCATATTTCCCTGGATGCCGTTCCGGATTTATCCGACACCCAGGTTATTGTTTTTAGCGAGTGGCCCGGCCGGAGTCCGGATCTGGTGGAAGACCAAATCAGTTATCCCATCATCAGCACGCTGCTGGCCGCGCCCAAAGTCAAGACTGTCCGCGGGTATTCCATGTTTGGGATGTCATTTGTATATGTGATATTCAAAGATGGCACGGATATCTATTGGGCGCGCAGCCGCATTTTAGAGTATTTGAGCAAGCTGCAGGAAAAGCTGCCAGAAGGCGTGACTCCGACTTTGGGGCCTGATGCCACGGGCGTGGGTTGGGTCTACCAGTATGCCTTGGAGGATACCAGCGGAAAAAATGATTTGTACCAATTGCGCGCCTTCCAGGACTGGTATTTGCGGTATTGGCTGGAATCCATTGAAGGCGTGGCTGAAGTTGCCTCTGTGGGCGGCTTTGAAAAGCAATATCAGATAACCCTTGATCCGCATCAATTGCTGTCCCGGAATCTTACACTGAGACACGTGGTGGAGCAAATCCGGCAAAACAACAATGACGTGGGCGGCAGGGTGGTGGAAATGAGCGGCCGGGAGTATTTTGTGCGGGGGCGGGGATATATCAAAAGCCTGGACGATATCCGCCTGATCGGCCTGGGAGTGGACGACAAGGGCACACCCGTTTATTTGAAAGATGTGGCGCAGGTTTCCCTGGGCCCGGAGATCAGGCGCGGGGCAGCTGATTTGGACGGCCGCGGCGAAGCAGTGGGCGGGATTGTTGTCATGCGCTACGGGGAAAACGCCCTGCGCGTCATTGAACGGGTGAAGAAACGGTTGCAGGAGATACAACCCTCACTGCCTGCAGGCGTCAAAGTAAGGACGGTCTATGACCGTTCGGGCATTATTAAAAGATCCATCGCCACGCTTACGCATACACTCTTTGAGGAAGGCCTGATGGTGGCGCTGGTGATTTTGCTTTTTCTGCTGCAGTGGCGCGGGGCATTGGTGGCGGTTGTCATTTTGCCGGTGGCGGTGTTGATATCTTTCATACCCATGTATTATCTGGGCATTTCCTCCAACATCATGTCCTTGGGCGGCATTGCCATTGCCATAGGCGCCATGGTGGATGCGGCCATTGTCCTGGTTGAAAACGTGAACAAAAAACTGGAGAAATATCAGCAGGCCAAAAAGCCGCTGTTGGATATTTTAATAGAAGCCACGGGAGAAGTCGGCAAACCCGTCTTTTTTTCCTTGTTGGTGATCACCGTCTCGTTTTTGCCCATCTTCACGCTGGAAGCGCAGGAAGGCAAGCTCTTCAAACCCCTGGCCTACACCAAGACTTTTACCATGTTTTTTGCGGCCCTGGTGTCCATCACGCTGGCGCCGGCCCTGCTCAGCCTGCTGACGCGCCGGAAGGCGCCCAGGGAGGAGGACAACCCCATCAACCGCTGGCTCATTGGTTTGTATCTTCCGGCGGTGCGCTGGGCGCTGGAACATTCCCGCCTGGTTTTAGGCGCGGCGCTTGGATTGCTCCTGCTGACGGTGCCCCTTTTTCTGCGTCTGGGTGCGGAATTCATGCCGCCATTGAATGAAGGCAGCATACTGTATATGCCCACCACCCTGCCTGGCATATCCATTGCCGAGGCCAAACGGATGCTCACCCTGCAGGATCGGATCATCAAAACTTTTCCGGAAGTGGAAAGCGTATTTGGCAAAGTGGGCAGGGCAAAAACCGCGACCGATCCAGCCCCGCTTTCCATGGTGGAGACCACCATCATGCTCAAGGATAAAAAACGCTGGCGCCAGGGCATGACCTGGAAAAAACTCATCAGCGAGTTGGACCAGGCAGTGAAGTTTCCGGGCTGGACCAATGCCTGGACCATGCCCATAAAAGGGCGCATTGACATGCTGACCACGGGCATACGCACACCCGTCGGGATAAAGGTTTTTGGGCCTGATTTGCGCCGGATTGAAGAGATCGGAATAACACTGGAAAACATCCTGCAAACCACGGTGCCCGGCACACGCAGTGTTTATTTTGAACGGGTGACAGGCGGATATTTCATTGATTTCAAACCCAGGCGGAAAGAGATAGCCAGATACGGGCTGAGCATGGACGATGTGTTTCAAATGATAGAGACCGCCATCGGCGGCATGCCCATCACCGTTACGGTTGAAGGACCGGAGCGCTATGCGGTCAATGTCCGCTATTCCCGGGAATTGCGCGACCATGTTGAAAAACTGAAAAAAGTCTATGTGCCCACGCCTGCCGGCGCGCAGATCCCGGTGGAGCAGCTGGCGGAGATCCAGGTCAAAACCGGGCCGCCAATGATCAAGGACGAAAACGGATCGCTTTCCGGCTGGGTCTATGTGGACATAGAAGAAGCGCGGGATATAGGCGGTTATGTGCGGGATGCCAAACAGGCGGTGCGCCAACAACTTGCGCTTCCTGCCGGCTATCGCCTTTCCTGGACCGGACAATATGAATTCATGCAACGGGTGCGCAAACGGCTGCAATGGGTGGTGCCGGTGACGCTGGTGGTGATCTTTTTGCTCATCTACTTCAACTTTAAATCCGTCACGGAAACCTTCATCATCCTATTATCCGTGCCTTTTGCCTTGATCGGCGGCATCATGCTGATGGCATTGCTGAAATACAACCTGAGCATAGCCGTGTGGGTCGGAATTATCGCCCTGCTGGGGGTGGCGGCAGAAACCGGGATCATTATGCTGGTCTATTTGAATGAAAGTTACAACCGCTATAAACAGGCAGGAAGGCTAAAAACCAAGGCTGATTTGCTGCAGGCGGTTATCGAGGGCTCGGTCATGCGCGTGCGCCCCAAAGTCATGACCGTGGCCACCACGCTGATCGGTTTGCTGCCTTTGATGTGGAGCACAGGAACAGGCGCGGATGTAACCAAACGCATTGCCGCGCCCATGGTGGGCGGGCTGATTACTTCCACCATCCTTACCCTGGTGATTATTCCGGTGGTTTTCAACCAGTGGAAAGCAAGGAAACTTTCTTTTTCTGCGGGAAGGCGTAAAAGGCTTTCCGGGGTCAAATACAGCAGGGGGAAAAAATCATGAAACAATCGTTGTTAAAAATCATTAATCCGCTGTTGTTTTTATCCATGTTGTTTCAATTTGCCAGCGGCATAGGCATGGCCCAGCTGCACCTTGGCTGGATGCGCGAGGTGCATGAGATCAATGGCATGGCGGGTCTGGCATTGATAGCCGTGCATGTGAGTTTGAACTTTAAATGGTTTGTTTCACTATGGCAAAGAAAGCGTTGAGCAGACAAACAGGCTCTATACTGGCGGATGGCCTGATGCAATATAAACCAGGAAGGCAAATAAAACATATGCATGCAAGGAGGATGAAATGAACATGCGAACAGAAGCAAAAATACTCGCGCTGGTCGCGCTGCTGGTTTTGCCCGGCATGGTTTTGGCAGGCAGCGGGAACAAATCCGGTGAGGGCAGGGGCCAGCATCACGGCGACATGCAGAAAATGAAGGAAGGACACGTCATGTGTCCGATGTATATCCAGGGAGCAGAAGTAAAGGTGGAAAACCAAGACCAGGGTGTGACCATCGTTATTACCTCACAGGACAAGGCAGTGGTGAAAGAAATACAGCAGAAGGCCGCTTCCTGCCTGGAGTTGCGGGCGAAAAAAGCGGCAGCGGGCGATGAAACCGCCATTTGCCCGGTGATGGGAACGAAGATACTGAAAAACAAGGCAGTAGCCACGCGGGAATACAATGGCAAAACGTACTATCTGTGCTGTCAAGGTTGCGTGAGTGCCTGGGACAAGGATCCGGCAAAATACGCAAAATAACAACCATGGTCACTGTGGGAGACGATTACAAATACCGTCTCCCACAGTGGTCTCAACCTTCTTTTTCTGCAAAAATCATATTGACATCCTGCGGCGCTCTGCTCCCAAGAGGGCAGGCATATTCCCCCCAAAAAAACAGATCAAAACTTCGTTTCCGCTGTTTAAAAGCCGGCGAAGAATTCAAACCAACAGGTCATGTAGCACTAATATCTTGCTAACAGGGTAATAGTTGTTATATTGTATTTCTACTTTACCCCGGGGAGGTGGCCATGCCGAAACCAGCCATTCTTATTATTGAAGATGACCGGGATATCATGGAATTGATAACCTTCAATTTGCAAAAAGAAGGATATCAATGCCTTAAAGCCGGCGACGGGGAGCAGGGGCTGCAAACCGCCAAGAGCAACCAGCCGCACTTGATATCCCTGGACCTGATGCTGCCCGGCATGGATGGACTGGAAGTATGCCGGCGGTTGAAGCAAGACCCCAAAACCGCGGGTATCCCCATACTCATGCTCACTGCCAAAGGCGAGGAGGCGGACATTGTCGCCGGATTGGAACTGGGCGCAGAGGATTACATTACCAAGCCTTTTAGTCCGAAAATCCTGATTGCCAGAATCCGCGCGGTGTTGCGGCGCCGGCAAGCGGCCGTGCAAAAGCCGGAGGAGGAACTCAAACTGGCGGGATTGACCATTCACCGCGGCCGGCACGAGGTGCTGATAAAGGGAAAAAAAGTCGAGCTGACCCTGACCGAATTCAAACTGCTGGATTTTCTGGCCAGCCATCCTGGCTGGACCTTCACCCGCAATCAGATCATCAACGGAGTGCAGGGGGAGGAGTACATTGTCACCGACCGCTCGGTGGATGTGCAGATCGTGGGACTGCGGAAGAAACTGGGCTTGCTGGGAAAAAAAGTAGAATCCGTACGCGGAGTCGGCTACCGCTATCAGGAGTAATGCATGCGCTGGAAAAGGCTGGAGTGGAGGTTTTATTTCTCTTGTTTTTTAGTTTCTTTGTGTGCGTTGCTGGTTTTTGCCTTTTTCATGTCTGCTGTTTTGCGTGAGTTCTACCTGCAGGAAACCACCAAAAACCTGGAGGCCAAGGCCGAGCTGGTCAAGGCGGGCATCATGACGAAAGCAGGGGCTCCCCCCGCCGGGACCTTGCAGCAGCAATGCCTGTATCTGGCCGCACTGGCTAAAACCCGCATTACCATTATCAACGCCCAGGGCACGGTTTTGGCCGACTCCGAAAAGAAGCCGGAAAACATGGAAAACCACGCCGACCGGCCTGAAATTGCCGCCGCCTTGCGCGGGCAGGTGCATGCGGTCGGGAGGTACAGCTACACGCTTGAAAAGGATATGATGTATCTGGCCACCCCCTGTTTTCCATCCGGACAGGCTGCGGCGGTAGTCCGCCTGGCTCTGCCCACCACCGTTTTTTCCCGGGCACTTGCAACTGTTTACCGGCAATTATTTTTTATTGTCGTGTTGCTGGCCGGAGTGATGGCGGCAATCAGCTGGATTTTGGCGCGTGCCATCAGCCAACCGCTGGAAACGATGCGGCAAGGGGCCGAACGTTTTGCCCAGGGCGATTTGCAGCATAAAATGACCATTCCCAAAACACCGGAATTGGCCGGACTGGCATCAAGTTTGAATGCCATGGCCGCGCAGCTTGATGAACGTTTCCATACCATCGCCCGCCAGCGCCAGGAGCTTCATACAGTGCTGGACAGCATGGCCGAGGGCGTGGTGGCTGTGGACAATCAGGAAAACATCATGAATATCAATCCTGCGGCCGCACGGCTTTTCAATAAAGCCGGGGAGGAAGTCACCGGCCGCAGCATCCAGGAAGTCATACGCTATCCGGAGATTCTGGATTTTATCAGCCGCATTCCGGCTGCCGGGGGAATGCTGGAGGACGACTTGGTTTTTTACCAGGAGGGACGGGAAAAAACCATCCGGGCGCAAGGTTCGCCGTTATACGATGAGCGTGGCGATAAAATCGGAGCGCTTTTGGTGATGCAGGACATCACCCGTCAGCGCCGCCTGGAAAGCATTCGCCGCGATTTTGTGGCCAATGTGTCGCATGAATTGAAAACCCCGCTGACATCCATCCAGGGATTTGTGGAAACACTGCAGGATGGCGCCTGGCAAAATGCCAAAAAGAGCCGGGAGTTTTTAGGCATCATCAGCAAACACATTGTGCGTTTGAATGCGATTATTGAAGACCTGCTGCAATTGTCGCGCATCGAACAGTGTGAACAGGGGAAAAATCCGGAAAAACAAAAAATGCTTCTAAGGCCGATGGTGGAATCAGCGCTGCAGCTGTGTGCGGAAAATTACAAGGGAAAAAGGCAGGCCTGGACAATACAATGCGAAGAGGATTTGGCCGCAGAAGCCAATCCGCCGCTCTTGGAACAGGCGCTGGTCAATTTGATAGACAATGCCATGAAATACGGACCCGCGGGGATGGAGCTGAATATCCGCGCCCGGCAGTCCGAGCAGGAGATCATGATCGAAGTCGCGGATAAAGGCCCGGGCATTGCGCCCCAGCATCTGCCCAGGATCTTTGAACGTTTTTACCGCGTGGACAAGGCCCGCAGCCGGAAGGTGGGCGGCACGGGCCTGGGTCTGGCGATTGTGAAGCACATCATGCTGGCGCACAAGGGCAGAGTGCAGGTGCAAAGCACTTTGGGCCAGGGGTCCGTGTTCACGCTTATTTTGCCTGCCAATGAGTAAACCAAAAAATCAATATATTGTCAAAACATACCAGAAACTCCCGGGAGGTATCCCGTCACATCGCCGTCCAAATTACGCATATACGGGCCGGGAAAGTCTTTTGACCCGGCAGGCAGCGGAAAAGAAAAGTCCACGGCGCAAACCTTTTGCAGGACGCATGGCAATCCCCGGCGTCCGTGCACGTGTTACCGCCCCGGCTGGGTCAAAAGACTTTCCCGGCCCGTCTGCTGCTCAACGGTCCAGGTTGATGAACAGGTTTCAAGCCTTACGGAGAATTAATGGAGACACCGGTGATCCCGTCAATACCCGCTTTGCATCTAACCAAATTTTAACTTTTCCCTCATTTTAGACAAATCTGGTTTTTATAAATTCGAGCCAACTTTTGCAAGGCATCCTTCAGGTCAGCCAGTGCACGAAAATCACCAGCGACTTGCGAGCCGGCTGCTGTTGGCGCATTGCGCATCCCGCCCAAAGGAGGTGTGAACACCAGGAGACAAAAAGGCCGCCACGCAGGCGGCCGAAAAACCAAGATCGCCGGCGGCAGCAAGGCGCGCTGGCTGTGGGGACGAAGATGATGCAATCAAAATCAAAAGGAGACTGCAAGATGAAGAAGACAATATACGGCATATTGAGCCTGGGAATTCTGGCCGGACTGGCTTCAGCCGCGCAGGCGGACTGGGATTCCTGGTATGAAAAGATCAGCCTACAAGGTGATTTCCGCTATCGGTTTGAAAATATACAGGAGGATAAAAAACTGGAGCGCGACCGCCAGCGCGTGCGCGTGCGCCTGAACCTGGAAGCGGCCCTGGATGATTATTGGAAAGTAAAGACCAGATTGTCAACCGGCGGCACGGATCCTGTTTCCACCAACCAGAGCATGGGTGATGCCGGATATTTTACGCGCAAAACCATCGGCCTGGATGTGGCCTGCGTGGAATACAAGGTGCTCTTTGAAAACCTGACCCTGATCGCCGGCAAGCAAGACAATCCCTTTTTCAAGGCCGGCAAAAACCAGCTCATCTGGGACGGAGACCTGACACTGGAAGGCATCGCCGGAAAATTCAGCATGGCCGGTGTGGCCGAAGCCAATCCTTATTTCAACGGGGGCGGGTTCTGGATCCTGGAACAAAGCTCCAATTACGATCTTATGCTGTATGCCGGGCAGCTCGGCTTTACCGGCAAGATCCAGGACATCAAGTACAACCTGGGCGGAAGCTACTATTTTTACCAGGACACCAAGGATCAAAAATGCTTTGTGGACAGCGCCAAGAATTTCGGCAACTCCTATGTTGCGGCGGGGGCAAACAGGAACTACCGCTACAACTATAAAATTGCCGAGGCCTATTTAGAGCTGAGCCTGTCCGTGATGGATCTGCCGGTTAAAATCTACGGCAACGCCGTCCAAAACATGGATGATGAAGTCGCCTCCCGCGACACCGGCTATTGCGCCGGCATGGTGCTCAACAAGGCCAAGGCCGCGGATTCCTGGGAGCTGGAAATAAACTCGCGCAAGCTCGATAAGGATGCAGTGGTGGGGGCCTTCAGTGATTCGGACTTCATTGGCGGCGGCACGGACGGCATGGGGTACCTGGTTTCCGCCAGCTATATGATTACTGACCAGGTAAAGGCCAAAGTGACGCATTTTATCGATCAAAAGCAGGCGGATTTGGATCTCAGCAGAGCCGGGTATCACCGTTCCCAAGTCGACGTGGAATTGAAATACTAGGAGAAGCGCCGGGGGCATGAATGATCAAATCCTAACACGGCGCTCATCAAGCGCTAACACAAAAAGAGGATAAATATAAAATTCACCAAGGAGGAACACAGTATCATGAAATGGAAATCTGTAATCGCTCAGACAGCAGTCATCCTGGGAATGGCCGGCTGGTCGCTCAATGCGGCAGCCGAGGCTGTTCAGATCAAGGGCTCCGATACCCTGGTGCATCTTTCCAGCGCCTGGGCTGAAAAATTCATGGCCGCGAATCCGGACATCGAGGTGGCGGTCACAGGAGGCGGCTCTGGGACCGGGATCGCCTCGCTGCTTAACGGCACCGCGGATTTGGCCAATGCCTCGCGGCCCATTAAAGATTCGGAACAAAAAATGGCCAAGGCAAAGGGATTTGAAGCCATCGAGCATACCGTGGCCCTGGACGGCATAGCGGTCATTGTCAATCCATCCAATCCGGTGAAGGTGCTGGCCATGAACCAGATTAAAAAGATCTATACCGGGCAGATCACCAATTGGAAGGCCGTGGGCGGAAGCAACGCCAAGATTGTTTTATACACCCGCGACTCCAGTTCCGGCACCTTCGCCTTTTTCCAGGAGCATGTTTTGGAGAAAAAAGACTACTCGGTCAAAGCGCGGCGCCTGGCCTCCAATTCGGCCATTGTGCAGGGTGTGGCCGAAGACATGAATTCCATTGGCTATGTGGGCCTGGGATATCTGGTCGAGGCCGGAAATACGGTCAGAGCCTTGCAGGTGAAAAAAAATGAAACCAGCCCCGCCATAGGGCCTGCCAATGCCACGGTCAAAGACGGCACCTATCCGATTTCCCGCGGTTTGTATGTTTATTCCCATGGCCGGCCCCAGGGCGCGGCGAAAACATTTGTGGATTACATGTTGAGCACCGAAGGCCAGAAAACAGTTGAAGAAATGGGTTTTGTCAAGGTCCAATAAAGGGACTTTTGTGGACGGCGCTGGCCGGCTACCCCTCCCTCGCCGGCCAGCGTTTTACAATCGTCAACAGCAAGGAACGCAGAATGAATTGGAAGCAGTTGTTGGATTTTACCATACGGCATTTGCTGCGCTTGGCAGCATCCATGAGCATATTGATCGTGGCCCTGATATTTTTATTTTTGTTAAAAGAAGCCCTTCCTTTTGTCAGGGAGCCGGGCCTGGGCGCCCTGTTCGACATTCGCTGGGAGCCGGTCTCCTTTGTCAAGGAACGTTTTGGCCTCTGGCCCCTGCTATTGGGGTCCCTGCAAGTGACTTTTTTTGCCATCCTCATATCCGTGCCCTTTGGCGTGGTATCCGCAACGTATATCGCCGAAATCGCAACGCCGATGGAGCGGGAGTTTTTCAAACCGTTTATAGAGCTTTTGGCCGGAATTCCTTCGGTGGTGCTTGGCTTTTTCGGCATGGTGGTCTTGGCGCCGCTGGTAAAAAAAATATTCCATCTGTCTTCGGGCCTGACCGGTTTGACCGGAGCCCTGCTGC
>JAFGIQ010000123.1 GCA_016929575.1 candidate division FCPU426 bacterium | reverse complement strand
GCAGCGCATGTTCGGGCACTATATTTTCTTTGCCCAACAGTTTGAGAAAGTCCCACCACGGTTGGCGGATCAGGGGGCCGATCCGGGCCTGCATCAGCGCCGCCAGTTTCCGGTCAACGCCTTGGACCACAAAACCGCCGATCACTCCCAGGGCGGTCATGCCCAAAACGCCCAGGACGAGTTTGAGTAAAACAGGTGACAGGTTCATCCTTGCCGCAGCCTCCGGGTTTTTTCGCGTGAAATCCGCCGCAAATCCTCCTGGGTATAAACCGCTGTTTTTCCCTGTTTGATCACCGCCACCCGGTCCGTACAGGAAATGCACGGATCCACTGAAGCCACGATAATCGGAATATCCGCCACCTGCTCCCCCTGCAGCATCTTGATCCAGGATAATAGGTTGCTGTAGGTGGAAGCCTTCACTTTCCAGGCTGCCGGACTTTCCCTGTCCGCGGTCAGGCGGAGGTAATGAAACACTTCGCCGCGCGGCGCCTCGTGGCGTCCAATGCCCTCCCCTTCCGCTTTTTTGAGATGATTGAGCAATACCATGATCTTGGGAATGGCCAGCAGCGGTCCGTCCGGCAGAGTTTCCAGGCACTGGGCGATGATGTCAACGGACTGTTTCACTTCGAGCAGGCGTACGATGATGCGGTCAAACACATCCCCGCGCACCTCATCCAGCAGCTGGTCCGGGGTGACGGCTTTGACCCTGAGGTCGCCGTAGGCGCAATAGGGGTTGTCCTGCCGCACGTCGGCAGCCACACCCGAAGCGCGCTGGGTGGGGCCCACGGTGCACAGCTGCAGGGCCTCTTCGCGCGTGAGCAAGCCGGTGTCCCGGCAGCGCATGCGCAGCACCGAATCCTCCAGAAACATGTTGACCAGTTCGTCAAAAAGGATGGTGTAATTCAGCAGGGATTTGCGGATGCGCGGATGCTGGGCCGGGGTGATATCCCGGCGCACGCCGCCGATTTGCATGATCCCGTAATTCACGCGGTTGCCGGAGAGATATTCCAGCAGGTCCATGACATCCTCGCGCACTTCCCAGGTCTTGTAAAAGAGGGTGTCAAACCCGAGCTCCAAAGCCGCCACCCCGGCCCACAACAGGTGGGAGTGGATGCGCTCCAGCTCGGCAAAAATGGTGCGCACGTAATCGGCGCGTGCAGGCGTCTCGATGGCCGCAGCCTGTTCGATGGCGCGGCAAAAAGTAAGTGAATGCGCTATGCTGCAGATCCCGCAGATGCGCTCGGCCACATACAGGATCTGCACCGGGTTGCGGCGCGTGGCCATCCATTCCAACCCGCGATGGTTGTGCCCCGGAGCCAGATCCACTTTGCTGATTTTCTCCCCCTCAATTTCAAAAATGAATTTGATGGGTTCCTTCAACGCCGGATGAATCGGGCCGATGACGGTCTTGATGGGACTGTGTGTCTTGGTTTCACTGGTTGCCATAACAACACCTGTTCTTCGGGCAGACACGCCAGGTCTGACCCTGCAATCAATCTACTTTCTACTTTCTACTCTCTACTTTCTATTCCTGACGGGTGGATTTGGAATCCACACTTGCGGCGCGGCGCTTTTCGCCTTCATTTTTACCTGCCTCGTATAGTTTTTTGACCATACTCTCCGGGATGCCGGTCTCATCCTGGCGCCAGGGAAACACTCCCTCCGGAAAATCCTCCGGCAAAAATATCCGGCGCGCATCCGGGATGTCTTTCACCCGCACGCCGAGAAATTCCTGTTTTTCCCGTTCGCTCACGACTGCGCCGGGAATAAGGTCGGATATGGTATCCACGCTTAAATCCGTCTTGGCCAGCGAAATCCGCAGGGACACATTGTATTCTCCCCGCCATTCGCCGTAGTAAATGTAAAAATGGTAGACCAATACCACGGCCTCGCCTGCATCATACCCGGAGATCACGGCCAGATGCGGATAATGCAGACTGCAAAGCAGCCGCACCGCTGCTTTTAAAGCGGCCTTATCGAGCGTCAGCCAAATCTGCACGTTTGCGGCCTGCTTCCGGCCCTCGGCCCGCCTGATGATTTCCCCTGCCAAGACGGCCTTCCCCAGCATAGCCTTGAATTTTTCGATGATCTGTTCCGGAGACAGTTTGTTGGCAATCATTTTTTACTTTGGATTTCCTCCAGTTTCTTCAGGGCCGTCACCACGCCGAAGATGATGGCCTCCGGCCGGGGCGGACACCCCGGCACATATACGTCCACCGGCACGACGTCGTCCACAGGACCGGCCAGGGTGTAGGATTCATAAAAAGGGCCGCCGCTTATTCCGCAGGCGCCGATGACCATGACCAGCTTGGGGTCCGGAGTCTGATGGTAAACCCGCAACACCTTTTCCTTCATTTTTTTCGTCACCGGACCGGTGATCAGGATCACGTCCGCATGCCTGGGCGTACCCACGAGCTTGATGCCGAAACGCTCGGGGTCGTAACGCGGGGTGAGCGTGGCCACAATCTCTATTTCACAGCCGTTGCAGGAGCCGGAATTGACGTGGTAGACCCAGAGTGATTTGTTCAATGTCTTGGAAATGCTCATATAATCAGTCCCAGCAATAAAATCAAGGCCATGCTTCCAAAAAACCACAGCAAATAATCCACCGGGTTGCCTGTATGGAGGGCCGTCAGTTTGTCATAATACCCTTTCAGTGTTTCCAGGTATCCCCAGTATAAATTACTGGCGCGCACATGCAGGACATTGGGGTCGGATTCCTCGTTGCCGGATAAAAACGGTTTGGTCTGTTCCGTGCCTTTTTTATATTGTTTGTTTCCCAGCGCCCGGATCAGGAATCCCAACAACAAAGCCAAGAAAAACGCCCCCAGCCAGACCAGGGGATGCCACCAGCCAAAACCGCTGGACAATGCAGACATGTCCGCCATTATTGTCCCCCCATCACAATCCCGATGTAATCCGTCTGCTTCAACAAGGCGTCCACCGCAGGCGCCACCAGGTGCTGAACCACTGCCTGCGGGAACAGGCCGCCCAAAACCACCAACACTGCCAGGACCCCCATGGCCAGCAGCATGGGGGCCGGAACCTCCTTGGCCTTGGAATACTGCGGCAGCCTGGGCCCCATGAACATGGAATGAAAAACTTTCATGAATGAAGCCAGGGTCAAAATACTGACGACAATGGCCACCACGGCCAAGAAAGGATTGAAGCGGAAGACGGATTCATAAAGCATAAACTTGGAGGCAAAGCCATTGAAGGGCGGCAGGCCGGCAATGGCCAGGGCGCCGATGATGAAAAAAACCATGGTGTATTTCATGCTGTGCCCCAACCCGCCCAATTCATTAAGATCCCTCTGGCCGGTGGCATAAATGACCGCCCCGGCTGTTAAAAACAACAGTCCTTTATACAAGGCGTGATTGATGATGTGAAAAATGCCGCCCATCATGGCTGTTTTGCCGCACGCTGCCAGGAGCTCCCGGTTATTCAGCGTGGCCAGCCCCACACCCACGCCCAGGAGCATGTAGCCGGACTGGGAGACCGCATGATATGCCATCAGCCGTTTGACGTCTTTTTGCGGGATGGCCATGGTCACGCCCACAAACATGGAGAGCACGCCGAAAACAATGACCATCCAGCCGAAGACCTCGGTGTTCAGGTGGATATTGAAAAGGCTGAACAGAATCCTGAACAACACATACATCCCGGCCTGGCTGGACACCACCAGAAAAGCGGTGATGGCAGCGGGCGCGCGCGAATAGGCATCCGGAGTCCACATGTGCATGGGCACGGCGCCGCATTTCATCACCATGGGAATGATGATGAAAACCAAGGCAATGATATCCAGGCGCGTGAATTTCAATGCCCGGGCAATGGCGGCAAGGTTGAGCGTGCCGTACTGGCCGTATAATAGAGCCACCCCCAGCAGCAAAAACAGGCCGGCCACCGTGCTGATCAGGGCGTACTTCAAGCCGGCTTCCACGGCCAAACCCTGGTTGATGCGGTAGGAAACCAGCGCCGCGCCGGACAAGGAAGCGATTTCCAGGAAGACAAAAAGATTGAACAGGTCCCCGGTGGAGACCATGCCGATGACGCCGGCCACCAGCAGCAGAAAAAGGGCGAAAAAATCCGTCTGCCCGCTGCGGAGCTTTTCGGTGGCCAAGGAATAGACAATGCTTAAAAGGCCGACAATGGAAACAATCACAATCATGAAGGCGCTGAAAGCGTCCACGGAAAAAATAATCCGGATGGGAATACCGCCCGAATCGGGCACCAGCGTCTGCTGGGGCGCGGCGGCGCCGAAAACATACGCCATCGCGCCGGATTGCAGCACCTGCCAGGCCAGATACAGGCCCAGGGCGGATGTCCCCAGCATGGCCACAACCGCCAGGCCATTGCGGATCCTTTCATGAATCTTGCCCGCAAAAGGCAGTACAAAAGCAAAAAACAGGGGAACGGCTATAACCAGTGCGGGTGAATGTCGGGAAACAAAAGGAATCATTAGCCTCTCAATCGATTGATGGATTCGCTGTTGAGCGTCCCGTATTTTTGATAAATATATATCGCAAAGGAAAGCAAAAGCGCCAGGGTGGCAACCCCGATGACGATGGATGTGAGCACCATGGCCTGCACCGTGGGCAGAACCATATGGGTGGAAGGTGCATTGGTGAAAATGGGCGCAATGCCGTCTTGCCGGTATCCCAAGGCCACTAAAAACAGGTTGACCGCCCCTTCCACCAGCCCCAGCCCCATGATGATCTTGATGATGTTCTTGCGCATCAGCATGGTCGCCAAGCCTATGATGGCGATGAAGGCCACGGCGATAAAGGGAATGTTATTGGCCATGATGCTTGTTGACTCCCATCTGCACGACATACGTCAAGAGGTAGTAAATGACCAGTGATAAAGCCCCCAACACTTCCAGGCCGACTGCAATGTTCAGCAGCGGAATAATGCCGCCGGTATCCAGACTGCCGGGATTGACGCCGTAGGAAACCTGCTCGCCAAACAGGCCGGGTATACGGGCCAGCCAGTTGTACATGAAACTTTTGCCGTAAAACAGGCCGGCAAACGCGAGCCCGATGAACAAGACCAACCCCACGGTTTCACAAGTGTTGAAAATGGCTTTCTTGAAAATCGGCGCAATATCGCGGTAGCGATGGGCGGCAAACATCAGGGCCACCCCCGTGGCAATGACCGCTCCGCCTTGAAACCCGCCTCCGGGCGTCAAGTGGCCGTGCAAGACAATATAAAAGCCGAAAATCATCACAAAAGGATATAAAAAATCCGCGGCTGCACTGACAATTTTGCTCATGCCGCCTGCTCCTCCTCTTCTTCTTCGGCCATCAGTTTGCGGAAAAGCATCCCCACGCCCAGCACTACCACAAAAAGGACCGTGGCCTCGCCCAGCGTGTCAAACCCGCGGAAATCAAAAACCACTGCGGTCACAATATTGTTGGCTCCGGTTTGCTCCTGGCCGTGCCGTAAAAAGTAATCATCCATGCGGGTTTGCGCAGGCTTGCCGAATTGCAGCTGCCCGCTGGTGGTTACATAGACAAAGGTGCTGCTTAAAACAACCAGGATGGCGGTGATCAGCAGGTTTCTCATCAGCGGTCAAACTCCCTTCTGGTGGTGCTGCGCACAGCCTTGATCAGGATGGCTGTGGTTAAGCCTGCGCCGATGCCCGCCTCGGCGATGGCCACATCCGGCGCCTGCAGGATGTAGAATTCCACGGACATGAGAAAGCTGAAGGCGGCAAAGGCAATGGCCGAATGCAGCAGGTCCTGCAGGTAAAACACCAGCAGGCCGGTCAATATCAGCCCTGAGAGAATAAGCACTTGGATGGCCAAGTCCATGGTTACTCCTCCTGATCTTCCCGCAGGTCAAGCGCGTTTAAACGGTCCACCACGGCCTGGACCGGTTTCTGCCCCCGGTTATAGGCCGCCTGGGCAATGGCATGCGATCCGGTGGCATTGGTGAAAGCCAGCACGACGATGGCAAGCAGGACATGGATGCCGAGCGACAAGCCGGCAGAGTCGTCAAGATAGAAATACTGGCAAAAACTGTAAAAAGCAATGGCTGTGGACGTAAAAATTGTGCCAAAAGTCGTGGTCTTGGTCTCTGCATGAAGCCGGGTATACACATCCGGAAAACGCAGGAGGCCGACAATGCCCACGAAGTTGAAGAACAACCCGACGGCCAGCAGAATATAGACGGTTAACGTGATCCCATCCATCATAAATAATCCCTTTTTAAAAACCTGGCAATATACAGAGTGCCCACAAAAGACAGCAAGGCATAGACAATGGCCACATCCACAAAAACAGGCTGGCGGTACAGGGCGCCCAGGATAATCAGGATGGCGACCACCAGCGTATTAATGGCGTCCAAAGCCACCACTCTGTCCGGGGCGGTCGGGCCTATCATCAGGCGCAAAGTGGCGCCAAAGATCAGCACCCCCAGGATAATAACGCTTGCATTCCAGGCGACAATCATTCGGTTATTCTCCTCACCCAGGCGGATAAATCAAAAAAAGAAAAAAGGTCCTTGCCGGTCCAGACATCCTTTTCTTCCGCCCCGGGCGCGATGTTCAAAACATGGACGTATAAGTCATTGCTTTTTTCATCCACATGCACGGTCAAGGTTCCGGGAGTAAGGGTGATGGAATTGGCAATCAGCATGGTGCCAAAGTCGGACCGCGTCCGGGGATTGTATTTGATGATGCCCGGCCGGATTTTGCCGGTAAACACACGGATGGCCACGTCAATATTGGCTTTGGTCAATTCAGTTAAAAAGGGAATGACCAGATAAAAAAGCGCGTAGAGAATGCGCAGGGGATTGTGTTTTGCTTTCACTATACGGAATTGAAAGCCATATGTCAAACTGGCTACAATAACCGCCAATATGCCGCCTGCAACCAGTTCCTGTATGGTCCAGGAGCCGGCTGTAAGAATCAAGTAGGCAATATACGTGAGAACAGCAGTCAGGAAAAAAGCCCGCATGTATTTACCATTCCTTGCCCGTTTTTTCAGCGACAGTGACCTCAAGCCCAAGGGAAATGAACAATCAAGGACAGCCGGTTGGCTGATCCTAATAAATCAGGT
>JAFGIQ010000122.1 GCA_016929575.1 candidate division FCPU426 bacterium | reverse complement strand
GGGGATTGGCTAAAAACCCTTAATTTAAAGGGTTTTCCCTTTTTATTGACTTTACTTCTCCCCTATGTTTAAATTGTAATTCAGATTTAAAATCTAACACCTGAGGATGCTCTGAAAAAAGGTGTCCTCCCAGTGTCTGAAAAGCGTTTTTTAAAAAGCGCCGTGGTGCATAAAAACCAAGGAATGGTTGAGGAATGAAGAAAAACCTGGTTATTGTCGAGTCTCCAGCCAAAGCCAAGACTATAAATAAGTTTTTGGGAAAGGCCTACCTGGTCAAGGCCTCAATGGGGCACGTGCGGGACCTGCCCAAAAGCAAGCTGGGGGTGGATATTGAGGATGGGTTTAAACCACATTATATAACCATTCGTTCCCGTTCCAAGATATTAAAGGAATTAAAACGCCTGGCAGCGAAGGTGGAAAGCATCTATTTGGCGCCCGACCCGGACCGCGAGGGAGAGGCTATTTCCTGGCATTTGACGCATGAGTTGAAAAGTAAAAACAACCGGGTGTGCCGCATCATGTTCAATGAAATAACCAAACGTGCGGTAGAGCAGGCCATATTGCATCCGCTGGACATCAATGAAAACATGGTAAATGCCCAGCAGGCGCGCCGCATTTTGGACCGGATCGTTGGCTATTCCTTATCCCCGCTTTTATGGAAAAAAGTCCGCAAAGGCCTTTCCGCCGGCCGGGTGCAATCCGTGGCCGTACGCCTGGTGGTGAACCGGGAGCGGGAGATCGAGCAGTTTCAACCAAGGGAATACTGGAAGATAGAAGTTGATCTGAAGACAGCAGCCGAAGAGGTATTTACGGCTTTGGTTACACACAGGGACGGTTTGCGCCTGGAGATTTGCAATCAAGCGGAAAGCCAGCAGATGCTTGAGGACTTGACCTCGGCGCAATACCAAGTTGTCCGGGTGGAGAAAAAAGAACAACGCCGGCTGCCGCCGCCTCCGTTTATCACCAGCAAGCTCCAGCAGGAAGCGGCCAGCAAACTCCATTTCACCGGAAAAAAAACCATGATGGTTGCCCAGCAACTCTACGAGGGCTTGGATATCGGCAGCGAGGGGCCGGTGGGATTGATCACCTATATGCGGACGGATTCGGTGCGCGTCAGCGAGGAGGCGCAGGGTCAGGCCAGCGCCTACATTATTCAGGCCTACGGCCAGGAATATGTTCCGCCCCAGCCGCCGAAATATAAGACCAAGCGGCAGGTTCAAGATGCCCACGAGGCGATCCGGCCCACGTATTTTTCACCGGAGATGACGCCGGAGGCCCTTAAAAAGCATTTGTCCGCCGACCAATTCAAATTATACCGGTTGATCTGGCAGAGGTTTTTGGCCTCGCAGATGAATCCGGCGCTTTTTGACGCCACCGGGATCGACATCCAGGCTGGCGCCTATACCCTGCGCGCCAGCGGTTCGGTCATGCGGTTCAAGGGTTTTATGAGCGTCTATACGGAGAGCGTCGAGAACGAAACAGAGGGCGAAGCCGAGGAGAAAAAAGAAAACCGCCTGCCGGCCTTGGAAGTCGATCAGCAGCTCGAGCTGAAGGCTGTCCGGCCGGAACAGAAATTCACGCAGCCGCCGCCCCGTTACAATGACGCCACCCTGGTCAAGGCGCTGGAAGAAAACAACATCGGCCGTCCGAGCACCTATGCGCCGATTATCAGCACCATTTTGACCCGCAATTACATCGAACGCAGAAACGGCCGCTTTTATCCGGCGGAAATCGGCGTGATCATCAATGATCTGCTGGTGGAGAACTTTCCGGATATCCTCAACATCGAGTTTACCGCCTCCATGGAGGACAGGCTGGATGAAATCGAGTCCGGAAAAGCCAAATGGGTCGAAGTTTTGCGCGCCTTTTACCAATCATTCAAGGCCGACTTGGACAAGGCGCAACAGCAGATGCAGGATATCAAGTCGGAGATTGAAGTCAAGCTGGACGAAATCTGCGAGAAATGCGGCGCCAGACTCACAGTGAAATGGGGCAAACACGGCAAATTCATCGCCTGTTCCAATTATCCCCAATGCCGCAACACCAAACCAATGGCGGAGGATGAAAACGGCAAGATTGTGATCAAAGACGAGGAATCCGTGGAGGAGATATGTGAGAAATGCGGCAGCCCCCTGCGTGTTAAATACAGCCGTTTCGGGAAATTCCTCGCCTGCAGCCGTTATCCGGAGTGCCGCTTTACCAAATCGATCAACAAGGAAATCGGCGTGCCTTGCCCCTTGGACGGCTGCGGCGGGCAAGTCATCGAGCGCCGCAGCAAGCGCGGCCGCATGTTTTACGGCTGCAGCCACTATCCCAAGTGTCATTTTGTCTCCTGGGACAAACCGCGGGCCGAACGCTGCCCCCAATGCGGCCACCCCTATTTGGTGGAGAAAAATTTAAAGCGCACGGGTGTGACCACCTCATGTCCGGCGGAGGGGTGCGGGTACAAGCGCTCGGAGAAATCCGGGGAAAGCGGGGAAGGTGACAAAACATGAATCACTTGAAACTCCCGTCCATGCGCACCGTGGTGGAAAATATTCCCTTGGAGACGGCCAAGCTCGATAAAATCCTGGCAGAAAGCCAGAGCAAGGTCTCCAGTTATCTGGATGTGCGGTATGCAGATTCACAGGATATTATATTCCTGTTGGGCGGAAAGGGCGTCAAAGCCGGGCGCTTCTATCCCGACGGCAGGGAGATCATGACGGTCAGCGAAGCCATGAAGAAATTACGCACACAAAAAGAGGGGACCATCAGCTTTTACGAAATCTCCAAATTATTGATGATCGTGATTATGGGGACGTTCATTTTTGAACCCACCCACGGCGGGTTGAAAACCAAGCTGATCAATTTCAAACAATTGCTGGGCCTGTTTGACCGCAAGCATTTTACCGGTTACCTTGAGCTGAAAATAGACAACGCCTTGAATTATTTAACCTTTTTTGCAGGCCAGGCCCGGGAGGGGTATTTTGCGATTCCAGTGACGCCGGAACAGATGGAATTTCCCGTCAAACTGGTCACGGCGCTGGTGGAAACTTCGGATGAAAAGGATGAGATTTCCGTATATGAATCCGTGGGCGAGCAAGACTTGCACGAGGACAGCGGCAGAAAGCCGGCACTGGCGGTGCCGGCGCCCGAGGCCCGGGCTGACGAGGAAAAAGACCAGTTTACCGCTGAGATACAGGACCTGTGTCTGGTTGCCATCTACGAAGAGTTGTTCCGCCTGATGGCCCAAACCAGCGCCAAGCATCTGGAATCCACCGAGACCGACATCATGTTCACGGAATCTTTTGAGCAAGCGAAATATAAGCATCCTGGATTGTTCAAGGGCGTTGACCGGCGCGATGACGGATCATTATTATCCGGCGGCCTGGTCAATTTTGAAAAACTGCTCAAGGCCAAAAACAGCCTGCCCTTGGATCAGCGTGAAGGAGAATTCCAAAGGGGCATGAACGACCTGACGGGTTTGCGTCTGCTGGCCATGAAAAAGAAGCTGCCCCCGAATATTTTTGCCCAGGGCTTGTCGGATTTAAGCGATAAAATAACGAGCAGCAAGCGCAATTACCAGGGCAATTTTACCATTATTAAATACCTCTATGAGCTTTCGCGGCTGTTGGAGAAGATCCAGTCGGAGGAGAATGCGTGAAGGATCCCCTGGAGGAATTTCTCGCGTATATGAAGCAGGTGCGGAACGCCTCGCCGCACACGCTTAAGGCCTACGGCAGGGATTTGCGCGATTTCAGGGAATTTGCCGGCAAGGCCTTTCCCCGGGGAGTGACCTACCGGACCTTGCGGGCATACTTGGCACAACTTGGCGGAAGGCGGTGCGCCCGGACGAGTATTGCCAGACGCCTTGCCTGCCTGCGTTCTTTCTACCGCTTTTTGCGGCGCGCAGGGTTCGTGCAGGGAAATCCGGCGGCGGGGATAAGCACTCCCAAAGGGGAACACCGCCTGCCGCGCTTTTTGGATCAAGAGGGCATGCAGGCTTTACTGCAGGCTCCGGACACGCGCACCCGCCTAGGCAGGCGTGACAGCGCCATTTTGGAGGTTTTTTACTCAACCGGCATGCGTCTTTCCGAGTTGACCGGGTTGAGGCCGGAAGCGGTTGATTTTGCGTCCGGGTTGATTCGGGTTTTGGGCAAACGCCGCAAGGAAAGGATACTGCCGCTGGGGCATCCGGCGCAGAAGGCGCTGCAAGGGTATTTGCACGACCATCCGCCGCGCGCGGGTTCCGCTGTTTTTCGCAATACCCGCGGCGGCAACCTGACCCCGCGCAGCGTAGAACGGGTGGTCGACAAATACATCCGCCAGGTCGGGGCCAAACAGGGATTGTCGCCGCACAGTCTGCGCCATTCATTTGCCACGCATCTGTTGGACAATGGTGCGGACCTGCGTGCAGTGCAGGAATTGCTGGGGCACGCACATTTGGGCACCACCCAGATCTATACGCATGTGACAGCGGAAAAATTAAAAGCCGCATACCGCAAAGCGCATCCCCGGGCTTGAAAAAATCCCGCGTGGCAGCAAACGGGCGGGGATATTTACCGGGGGCCGCCCTGGGGGGCAGTGTTCCGGGGGGATGAAGCCAAGGGGAAGACAAGGCGGCGGACGGACACGCGGTTTACACGGACAGAGGTCCGGATACCGCGCAGTGCCAAGCCGGGCGATAAAAAATTGAAAACAAAAAATCCTTTCAGACAATTTTCAACTCGCGTCATCCAAGAGCATGAAAAGCGTTTTTGACCAGGGGAAACTATGGGCATGGCTTTTTTGCAGGCGCAGCAAAATGTTCGTGAACGCAGACAGAGGCGTATTCCGGCGGGATACGTGGTACAATATTTCCGGTGCCGGCCTCGTATGCCGGTGGCAGCGTCAACCGGGCGGATGCGGTTGATGCCTGCCACACCGTATGGGACCAAGGGTATTTGATTCACGTCCCGCGCGTGCAGCGCCGCGGCGGCGTATTCAGGAAAGGCAGGTACAGGCATGACCAGCCAATCATTTCGCGCTACTACCATTCTGGCAGTGCGCCACGGTGGGCGCGTGGCTCTGGCCGGAGACGGGCAAGTCACGCTGGGGGAAGTGGCCATGAAACGCAAAGCCCAAAAGCTCAG
>JAFGIQ010000121.1 GCA_016929575.1 candidate division FCPU426 bacterium | reverse complement strand
TTAAAGAGCGGGGATTTTTGATCTGAGTGGTAGAAAGGCATTAGCTTATGCCACATCTCCTCTATTTCGGAGATGTCCCCGGCCTCGACCTTTTTTTCACTAAACGGCTGCTGAAAAACCGCTTTCCGCCTGGACAGGATAAGGCTCTGGCAGCATGAATAAAAAAGTCTTCGCGAAAAAGACTGATTTTTCCACTTTTTCGCGTGAAAGCCACCCTCCCAATGGTGGCTGCCTTTATTATTCATGCTGCCAGAGCCGAACAACCGGGTTTTTTCATTACCTGCTAATTCTATTCCTCCCAGGTCACGAATTTAGGCCGGGGAATTCTCGGTGGCGTATTGAGGAATATAAAGCCCGATTTGGGAAGGATATATTTCTGTAATTACATTCTACTCATAGCGTAAAGCCTCAATGGGATTTAACTCCGCGGCTTTTTGGGCGGGCCACAAGCCAAAGACCAGTCCGACCATGATTGAAAACAACGTGACCACCAACACCGAGGAAACCGAAACGCTGACCACCCAGCCGGTAAAAGCGGTGATCAAAACCGCAATACCCACGCCAGTAGCAATGCCCATGACGCCGCCGCAGATGGTCATGACCACGGCTTCAATCAAAAACTGCAGCATGATGTCTTTCTTGCGCGCGCCGATGGCTTTGCGCAGCCCTATCTCGCGCGTGCGTTCCGTAACCGAGACCAGCATGATGTTCATAATGCCGATGCCTCCCACCAGCAGGGAAATGGCCGCAATGCATCCCAAAAGCATGGTCATGGTTTTGGTCATGCTCTTTAAGGCCTCCTGCATTTCCGCCATGTTGCGGATGGAAAAAGCGTCCTCCTCATCCTCGGGCCTGACATTGTGCCGTTTGACGAGCAGGCTGCGGATGGCTTCCTCGGCCTTCTCCATGAACTTCAGATCGTCGATCTCCACGTCGATGGCATCCACGAATTTTTTCCCCAGCATGCGGTACATGGCCGTGGTCACTGGAATCACCACCGTGTCGTCCTGGTTCCCGCCGAAGCCCTCGCCTTTTTTAGGAAGCACGCCGATCACCTGAAACTGAATACGGTTTATTTTGATGATGCGGCCCACCGGATTGCCTCCGCCGAAGAGCTCGTCAACCAGGGTCTGCCCCAAAACAGCCACCCGGGCGCGCCGCTGCATTTCCGCAGTGTTAAAATACCGGCCCAAAACCGGCACCGCCGCGCGCATTGCTGCATAATCCAGCCCGTTTCCTCTTATCGTGGTGCTCCAATTCTTATTGCCGTACACTGCCTGTCCCCTGCCGCTTACCCCGGCTGACACCCTTTTAATGTGCGGCACTTTGGCCAGCGCTTCGGCATCCTGCAAGGTGAAGCGGGTTACAGCCCCGGCTTCCTGGGCCACTCCGCCCCGATGAAAGCCTCCGGAGCGTATGCTTAAAAGGTTGGTGCCCAGGGAGGACATGCTTTTTTGCATGGATACTTCGGCCCCTTTGCCCAAAGCCAGCATGGCAATCACCGAGGCCACGCCGATAAGAATGCCCAGCATGGACAAAAAGGACCGCATTTTATTGGTAAGCAATGCCTGGAATCCCTGGCGGAGGTTTTCCGCCATTTCGGTCAGAAACATTTTATTTTTCTGGGCGTATGCTTTGCTCCGGTCCTGGCTGCCGGCCGGCGGGACCTCGGTTTTTGCGCGGGGTGTTTTTTTCACCGCCTGATCGGATATGATCCTCCCGTCCCGCATGCAAATGATGCGGCTGGCCATCTCGGCCAAATCCCGTTCATGGGTGACCATGACCACGGTCTTGCCCTGGCGGTGCAGGTTTCGCAAAATACCGATGATTTCTTCTTCACTTTTGGAATCCAGATTGCCGGTGGGTTCATCCGCAAAAATGATCAAGGGGTCGTTGACCAAAGAGCGGGCAATGGCCACGCGCTGCTGCTGGCCTCCGGACAATTCATTGGGTTTGTGGGACTTTCTCTCTTCCAACCCCACGCTGCGTATTCTTTCCTCTGCTTTGAACAGCATATGATTTTGATTGCTGTAGATCAGGGGCAAGGCCACGTTCTGCAGGGCCGACATCCGCGGCAGCAGATGAAACTGCTGAAAAATAAAACCCGCGCAGCGGTTGCGCAGGGAGGCCAAGGCATCATCTCCCAATTTGGAGACATCCCTGCCTTCCAGGTAATAGGCGCCCTGATCCGGCCGGTCTAAAAGCCCTAAAATATGCAGCATGGTTGATTTGCCTGACCCGGAAGGCCCCATGATGGCCACAAATTCATTGGCCTGTATTTCCAGGGAAATGTCCTGCATGGCGCGGACCTCACTGTCGCCGATGCGATAGGTTTTGGAAACTTTTTGCAGGCGAATAACCGCTGCCGGGGTGTCCTTCATCGCTGGCGTCCTCCGCGTCCACCCCGCCTTATATTGGGCATGAAGGGGCTTTGCTGTCCCCCTTGCGCGGGATCCTTGCGCCTGATATCCGGCTCCTCCGGAAAAACAACCACCATATCCTCCGGGGTCAAACCCGAAACAATCTCCACATCCGTCAAATCCGAGAGCCCGGTTTTCACCGGCCGGCGCTTGAAGGGTTTTTCCCCTTCGCTCTTCACCAGCACAAAGGTGCGGTCGCCGTGGTGATTCACCGCAGTAACGGGAAGCTTGATCACCCCCTCTTTGCGTTTTTGAATAATCTCAATATTCGCGCTCATCCCGGACCTGAACACTTCCGGCACCTGATCGGGCACGATCTCCACCTGATAGATCGTCACATTATTGACCACGGTGGATTCATAGGAAATATGGTCCACCTTGCCGCTCACCGACACTTCCGGGTAGGCGTCCAGCTGGATGACCGCTTTTTGTCCCACAGCCACATTGCCAATGTCGGTCTCATCCACATTGGCTTTCAGCATCAGCCGGTCGGAAAGAACAAACAAGGCGTCATTGACCGTCACTGTCTGGCCGGGCTCGATGTTCCGCACAATCACCTTGCCGTTGATGGGCGCCACAATCGGCGTGGCCTTGTAGGCTTCTTCCCAGTACTGCACCTCGCCCGGATCCTTCATGCGCGCGGCGTCCAAAAGCGCGGCCCGTTCCGTGGAACTCATCAGGGCCAAAATTTGACCGGTGCGCACCCGTTCGCCTTCCTTGACCATGATCTTCTCCACCCGGCCGCCTATGGGCGGTTTGATTTCAAGGCGGTTTTGCGGTTCCACCGTGCCGGTAGTGGAAACCGAAATTTGAATGGTCCCTATTTCCGGCTTGATTTCCTCCATTTTCGACTGGGGACGCTGGGGAAACAGCTTTTTGTATCCCCAAAAGCCGCCTGCTGACATCAACAACAGGCTTGCTCCCACAATAACAGTTTTTTTATTCATCTTCCAGACCCTTTCCCTTTGCTTGCAGCCATTGGGCTTCAGCGGATAAAAGCTCAGTTTGGGCGTTGAGATACGATTTTTGCGCATTCACCAGGCGGTCTTCAATAATCGCCCAGTCGTCAAAGGATGCCAGTCCCGATGAATACTGGGCGTTGACGATCTTGGCGCGCGCTTGCGCGGCCTGCAAATACAGTTTGTCCACCTCTACTTTGGCGGCTGCATCCAGCAGGTTTTTCCAGTTGTTCTGCAATCCCAGGACTGTTTCGTTGTGCGTGCTTTGCAAATTGTTCCGGGTTTGCGACAGCGCGTATTTTGCCTTGTTGATAGCCGTCAATCTGCTCCCCCCCTCAAAAAGCGGCAAGGACAGATTCAGGCTGGCGGACAGCCGTTTTTCCTCAGGCAGCCAGTGATTGTCCTCCAGCCCGGCAGAACCGCTGAGGTATAAAGACGGGTAGAGCTCCGCATAGGCAGCCTGCACCCCCCAGCGGGACATTTCCACGGCGGCTTTGCTTTCAGCGACAGCTGGTGTGTTTTCCGCCAAAGCGGGTATATCCGGCTGTTCAGCCAGATTCTCGGTAATGGCAAACTCGCCCGCCATTCCGGCCAGACCCCATGCCTCTCCGCCTATGGCGGTCAGCAATTTTTGCCTGGACAGATCGTGATTGCGCTGCGCCTGCTGCACCTCATACTGCGCCTGCGCCAGATCCGCTTCAGCGGTCAATAGGGACCCGGAGTGTTCCCTGCCCGCCTCATACCGCAGTTTTACCAGTTGGACATTTTGCCTGCGCCTTTTGGCGATGATATCGGTCAGGGTCAGGGTTTCTTTGCTTTTCAGCACTCCGATGTATGCTTCCCGGAGATCGTAGCGTATGCCGGCAGAAAGCTTGGCCACCTGGCTTTGCGTTTTGTGCAATTGCGCCTTTGCCTTGCCGACTCCGGCCGGTGTTTTCAATCCGTCAAAAAGCAGCTGCCGGACGCTCACCGAGGCCGAATAACGGGTTGATTCCGCGGACTCCAGATCCGTGCTTTTGCTGGCAGAAGCGCTTACATTCGCCTGGGGGTACCAGCCGCTGGCGGCAATGTCAAAATCCGCCTGCGCTTGCCGCAACTGATCCTCCGCAGCCAGCAGGTTCGGATTATGCGCCTTGGCCGCCTGCACGCATTCGGACCAAGATGTTATTTCCTGCGCCCTGGCCGAAGGCAGGAGCACGGCCCCCGCCAATATGAACATCACGGCTTTTACGGACAACCGCATCCACATCTGCACTACTCCTTTATCCATCATGACACTGATGTCTTTCCCGGCCCCACCCACTGACCGTGGTCCGTCCTTGTTTTCATAGGTAATATGACACCAGGGATGATAAAGTTCCCTTTTTTTATGGAAAATATCATCCCCTGGCCGCCGCTTTCCTGATGGCGCCATACTGCCGGATACATCCGCCCGGTTTACAAATCCGTATCCACCAGGTAAACTCTGTTTCCTCTTTTTCCCAGAAAATGGAAGCGGTTGGGGCTGTCAAAAATCAAGGTGGTATAAGAGGGCAAAGCAACGTCTGGTTCATCATAAATCAATATTTCATCAAAGGGTTTTCCCTTTTTATTGACCGTTGCCACATACCATTTTCCTTTTTTCTCCAGGCCGCAAACAACCTGCCGGCCATCCGGTGTAAACACCGGTGTGCCTTTCAGATAATTATCGCATTTCATGTTTTTTGATGTCCCGTTCACCATCAAATGCAAGTCGCCGCCGGCAAGCGCCATGTAGGCCAAGTCTTCATCCTTGGGGCCGAATACAATTCCATCCACATTCTGATAAGGAGGGCTTTCCTGGCCATTGCTGACCACCAGCCATTGTTCCCCCTTGCGGGCAATATAAGCCAATACCCTGCCCCCGGGGCCGAAGGCCAGGCTTTCAGCCTTGATTTCATCATAGGCGGATTGTGTTTTTCCACCGCACAGCACGTATTCCCGCCCTCCCTTCCTGACTGCATAGGCAATGCGGCGACGGTCCGGGCTGAATACCCCGCGGTTGATAATCCTGTCACAGCAGATTATTACGCGGTCATCTTCCATCAGGCAATACTCTCTCCCGGAACAAACACTGTATAAAAGACTGCCGCCATCCAGGCCAAAGGTGATTCCATAATCCATTTTACCGGCCAGAGGTATTCTCTTTTTGACTGCTGTGCCCTCCAGTCCCACCAGCTGGGAATCATGCACCAATGCCGCTTTTTGTCCATCAGGGCTTATAGACAGGAATGACACTTCGGAATCAGCTGGGTATTCGTGTATCAGTGTCCCTGCCAGCAGAATGCCTTTTTTATTGTCCTGCGTGTAGGTGTAAGCCACACGGCTGCCGTCAGCGCTGGGTGTCACTTCCGGCGCCTTCCCATAGGGCCCCAGTATTTGGCTGTTGCTCACGATAAAATGATCATCGCCATTGCTGCCCGTATAGGACATCTGCCGGCTGTCGGGATCAAAATGCGGGAGGCTGGTAATGCGGTCAAAGCCAGGACCCGGCCGGTTGCCGCTGACAACCAATTCCTTGCCGTCCTGCCGCGCTATATATGCTATCCGGGAGCTGTCCGGGCTGAAAAACGGCGGCGAAAGAATGTCCGCGCAAGCCTGCTGCTCCTCCCCGTCCACCACCATGAACCAGGCATTGCCCTGCTGCGCAGGATACGCCAGATGCCGGCCGTCCTTGCTGATGACCAAATAGTCTTCCTTAATTGCGTCGTACAGTTTTCCCGCTTTCAGGTTCCAATATACAAACAGCTTTTTTTGCCGCATATTCGGGGAGACATAAGCCACGCTTCGCCTGTCCGGACTGACAATAAAAGACCGTTCCGACCATGTTTTTATATCAATCTTGGCGATCAATTGCTCTTTGGCCTGGGCAGCCTGGGCCAAGGCGTAAAAACCAACGCCAACCAGCAGGCCTTTCATGATCCGCTGAAAAAAACAGCCCGTTTGGCGGCTGTTGCCGGCTGCAATCCCCCGACCGGTGCAGCAGCACAATTGCCTTTTATCCTTTATCGCCTTCATCTCTTCCTCCAGTTGCAGGTGGGTTTTCAAGCAGCGCACGCAGGGCAGGCCCGGTTTGCAGCCGCAGTATTATATCCTGTCAGCAGAATTGTATGCCCTTTTACGCAGGACGTCCAGTTGGAATTAAAAATCCCCGGGCTTAACCTGTTTTTCAATAATGCCATTCCTCTCAGGTCACGAAGTGAGACCGGGCCTGCGCCCAGCATGCGCTGGGCAGGCCCAGCATGCGCCGGGCAGGCCCGGCGTACTTGTCCGGCGAATGCCGGAAGCCGGGGAATTCGCGGTGGCATATGAAAAAGAACCGGATCACGGATCAAAGGCGGGATGAAAAACTGCTTGAATGTTTTCACGATTGTCATGCCGGCAGCTTGCAGCCGGAAGCCAGTGCGGTTGCTTCGGTTTCAACGCCCCCGACATTTGAAGCGCCTGCTTGTGGTTGCATGCAATCCCGCAGATTTGGACCTGATGCCTTTTTTCAGCCCTTGCCATCGCCTTGGCGCCCTTCATTTCCGCCACCGGCTCATTTTTGCAGCCGCAAAGGCAGCTCCAGATGGTTTTGTTCCAGCAGTTCCCGGTCGGATAATATTTCCTGCGTTTTTCCCTGCGCGACAATCCTGCCCGCATGCAACACAGCCACCTCCGCGCAGGTTTCCCAAACAAAGTCAAGATGATGCGAGGCAATGATCTTTGTCCCCTGCCATTGGTTGATCAAGGCAATTAATTTCCGGCGGTTTCTGGGGTCCAGGTCCGAGGTCGGTTCATCCATCACCAGTACTTGGGGCCGCATGACCAAAACCGCGGCCAGGGCCACAAAACGTTTTTCCCCGGCGGACAAATGAAAGGGGGGGCGGTCGCGCAGGTGCCAGATTTCCAAAAACCGCATGAGTTCCTCGGTTCTGCCTGCCAGCGCCTCATGCGCTTCATTTAAATTCAGCGGGCCAAACATGACATCGTCCACAACCCGGGGCATAAACAGTTGATCGTCCGGATGCTGAAAAACCAACCCCACTTTTTTGCGCAGGACCTCCCTGTTGGCGGCTGAAACCTCAAGACCGTCAACAATCATGTGCCCTTGTTGGGGAAGATAATATCCGTTAAAATGGCTGAGGAGCGTGGATTTGCCGGCTCCGTTGGCACCGATGATCCCCAGGGCGGATTGCCCGGAAAGCGTCAGGTTGACTGCATCCAAGGCCCGTGTGCCGTCGGGGTATTGATATGACAATTCCTCAATTTTAATCATTGGCTTGCGTCCCCTAGCCATGAACGTCCAGATTGCCGTGATACTGCCGGGGATATCTTTTTGCCAATGTGGCAGCAGAAAACAAAAGTCCGCGACGAGAACCATTTTATAGGAAACGGTGAATTCCGGACGCCCGTGCACGTGTTACTGCCCCACATTGGCAAAAAGATATCCCCGGCAGTCAGCTTGCCTGTTTATATCGCTTTCTCAATAGCTATCCGATTTTACCATGTTTTTTCATTTGGGCACATCTTTCACAGGTTAAAAATCCCCGCTCTGAAGAGCGGGGATTTTTGATCTGAGTTGTAGAAAGGCATTATCTGTAATCGCCGCTTCATCCCCGGTCTGAAGACCGGGGAATTCGCGGTGGCATATTAAAAATAAATTCTCAGGCCCGTGGACACCAGAAAGAAAACCAAAACAAAAGCAGCATCTTTCCAGGTAAAAAATGCGGGCTGTGCAGCTGGAAACGCGCCGTGAAATCCCCTGGCCAGCATTGCCTGGTAGATTTTCTGGGATCGTTCGGATGCTCTGGCCAGCAGGGTGTTTAAGAGCGAAGCTGTCACATGAAGGCTCCGGCCTTTTCTAACAAATGTCCGCAAATCCCTGGCTTTGACCAACTGACCGACTTCCTGCCGCAACAGGAATAAATAACGATACAAAAGCGACAATTGCATGGTTAAAACCTGCGGCACACCCAGGCGCCGCAAAGCCAGCACCAGCTCCTGAAAACCCGTGAGTTGTAAAAGTAAAAGCGCTGCCATCACGGCCAGGCAGGCTTTCATGACTATCACTCCGCCGGAAACCATCCCAGCCGAAACCGCGAGGTTGCCAAACAGGCAGCAAGGCCGTTGGTCATACGCCATGTTCCCTGCCGCCATCACCAGGGCAAAGGGCAGGGCCCAGGCCAGTTGCAGCAACAGCGGGACAACGGCTATGCGGAGGGTGATAACAACAAATAGCGGGATGGC